>JASFJP010000064.1:0-12233 GCA_050121225.1 Desulfobacterales bacterium | reverse complement strand
ATAGGAACACGACGCTACAGAAGAGGACCCCAACACCGACAATCAAAATAATTCGACGCTTTAACCAGCCTGGACTTAGATCTTGAAAAAAAAACCATTCGTAGAGAAAAATAAAAACGGGTAGCGTTGCCGAGGTTTCCTTCGTGCCAAGAGCCAGGATTCCAGATATTCCGCAACCCGCAAACAAAACCATTTGAAAAATAGTTCTGTCCGACTGTCGGGCTTTAATATAAAGCCACATTGACAGCATATAAAACATAGCCGCCATACTGGTCATTCTCTGGACGATATATGTAACCGATTGGGAGTGTAGCGGATGAATCAGCCAGACGCACGCCGCAACATAGGGGATCCACATGAAATGTCCGTAGCGTGAGGTGACCACCGGTAGGACCATGGTGTTTTTCACAACTAAGTAGAGCAGGATACCGCTAACCAAATGTATTAGAATGTTGATCAATCGGTATCCAACTACATTGTATCTATGAAGATAATAATTAAGGGCAAAACTGATATAGGCGAGGGGGCGGTTAGGCAACAGACCGCTATGTGCTATCTGATTCAAATTGTTCCAGGTAAGTCGTGTCATTCGAATATTTGAATTCTTCTCGATATTGCGACCGTCGTCCAAAAGAAAGGGGCCCTTCAGACTGCTCGAGTAAATCATAAATACTAAAAAAATTGTGCTGCAAAAGAGCAATGTTCGGAAGCTAAACAAGAGAAGATGGTGGATGGAACTCTTTCCGGGAAGGTGGTTTTTCTTCAGGGAATTGCTTGTTATTGCACTTTGTGACATGTGTTGATTATATATCGAATTTACCTGATGATCGATAGAATTCGGCCTACGCTTCGTTGTGCGTCATTTGATTTTTTACATAGATTGGTTTCCTTTCAGATCATTCTTTAAGGTCACTCAGGATTGTTTTTGCTGCCCGGGCCATCAGCAAACCATCCGTGCTGATAACAATAAAGTTAAACCCCTTTTGAATGAAGGTTTGTGCGGATTCAGCTGTGTCGGCAAATATTCCCAGCCTTACGCCTGCGTTTTCGCAGTGTTCGGTTATGGTTGTTATCGCCTTTTGGACTTCTGGATCGGAAAGTTCTCCCATTTTACCCAAGCTGGCTGATAAATCGTACGGTCCAATGAATATGGCATCAACGCCGGCTACCTTGACAATGTCGGCAATATTGGTAACGGCATCGGTAGTTTCAGCTTGTAATATAACGGCGACGTTTTCATTGGCGTTTTGCATATATTCTTGAAACCGCAAACCGTACTTATGGGCTCTGCCGATTCCGACGCCTCGGGTACCTTGAGGCGGGTATTTACACATTCGCACGATGGCTTCAGCTTCGGCGGCAGTTTTTACTTGCGGAGCAATTATTCCGGTTGCTCCGGTATCCAGGGCTTTTTTTATCCAAACGTCATCAATGCCGGGAATGCGGATGACACAGGGACACCGGCTGTCGGCTGCTTGCAGAACACTCTGGGCACCGCGAGCATTAAAGGGCGAATGCTCGGTATCAATCCACAAATAATCAAATCCGACCTCTGCCATTATTTCAGCAATTTCCGGAGACGGAATCGTTATGATCGTTCCGACTAGTACATCACCATTTAATAATCTTTGACGAAACTCAGAATTCATTTATTCTCCAATCAAATCTGGTGATCATTTATACATCTTCGACTGTAATTGCCCTTATTATATAACACATATGTCAAAAGGGGGAAGAATAATTTCCAACCTAAAGCCAGTTGCGATTTTTGTCCTTTACTATTTCCAGTGCCTTTAATTTGATCGTACTGGGATATTGCGGCTCAATGGAAAAAACGTATTCATCAAATATGCCACCGAGCAAAATATCGATTTTACGCGTACGTTCAATGAATATTCCCGTTTTATCAAAGAAAATGTCTCCTTCATTGTCCTTTATGATTGTCATGGCAAACAGTTCCCGCTTTCCCTTGCGAATCGAGAAACGGTCACCAACATCAAAGGGACTGTCTACCAATTGATCTCGGTGGATGAAAATCCCTTTGCGATCCGGATCGTAGATGGCTACATTTTGGGGACTGATCTCGGGTTCAGGCGCCATATTAACCTCACAAATTATAATTACCAAAACTGCTGCTGCTTACCGCAAATATCCTTGCCGATTGAATACGCCTTGCCGAGATAGTTTGCAAACTAGTACCCTACTGCCTGACCATCTTTTCGAGGGTCGGATGCGGCGCAGTAACCGTCCTGCAGGCAATAAATTACCTGGGCTCCTCCGAAGAGGAATTCTGGCGCATCCTCTAAGATTTCATGCCCACGATTTTTTAGTTCTTTGGAAATCGTTGGCGAAAAACCCGGTTCGAGGGCGATGCAGAAATCCTCGTCAACGAACCATCGCGGTGCGTCGCAGGCTGTCTGGGGATTCTGGCCATAGTCAAACATTCGAAGAAGCAATTGCACATGACCTTGCGGCTGCATGTTTCCCCCCATAACACCGAAACTCATCAACGCCTGACTTTCTTGGGTAACGAATCCAGGAATAATAGTGTGAAACGGTCGTTTGCCGCCATTGACCACGTTTGGATGACCTTCTTCTAAAACAAATCCACAGCCGCGATTTTGCATCGCAATTCCCGTACCCGGAATCACAATGCCTGATCCAAACCCCATGTAATTAGACTGAATAAACGAAACCATCATGCCGTTTTCATCGGCGCTCGTAAGATAAACAGTGCCGTGATCTGTCGGAATGGTTGCTTTTGGTGTTGAGACCCGATCAAGGTGAATGTCACGTGCGCGCTGTCTAAAAAAATCGTTTTCCAAGAATTGGCCGGGTGAAGCAACCATCACTTGGCTATCGGCAAGATGTTGATACACCTCAGCAAATGCAACCTTCATGGCTTCAATTTGAAGATGAAGACTGTCGGCTGAATCAACGGGAAATTGTTCGATATCTAATTCATGTAGCACACCCAGCGCGATTAGGGCGGCAAGTCCCTGCCCGTTAGGTGGGATCTCATGGATCTGATTCCCATGATATTCAATCGAGAGGGGTTGCACCCATTCGGATTGATGGGCTGCCAGATCATCCAGTGTCATGGCGCCACCCTTTGACTCGGCACAGGTGACAATTTGCTTTGATATATCTCCGCGATAAAAAGACTGGCCGCCGCTGGCGGCAATCTTTTCAAGGGTTCGCGCCTGGTCCGGACATCGAAATACTTCACCACAGCGGGGTGCTCGTCCTCCAGGTAAAAAGGTCCGGCCAAAATCCGGGAACTCTTGATATAGTTCAGCGGCATCCGTCCAGCGCTGCGCAGTTATTGGTGATACCACAAAACCGTTTCGGGCATAGTCGATGGCAGGTGAAAACAAATCGACAAAAGGCAGCTTGCCAAAGCGCTCGGATAGTGCAACCCAGGCATCTACCGCTCCGGGAACGGTTACCGAATCCCAACCCACGGCAGGCATTTCCCTTAATCCTGCAAAGCGACTCCGGGTCCACCCTTGCGGAGATCGTCCGGAGCCGTTTAGTCCGTGCAGTTCGTGGCCATCCCATACCTGGGCAAACGCATCACTGCCGATTCCGTTGCTGGTTGGCTCAACAACCGTAAGGGCAATGGCACAGGCCAGGGCGGCGTCTACTGCATTACCACCATTTATTAACATCTGTAAACCGGCCTGTGCTGCCAACGGCTGAGAGGTCGCCACTACATTGCGGGCAAACAACGGCATTCGTTGAGATGGGTATTCAAATTTCCAGGATAACTTCATATGTTACACCTATTCTTGTTTTCAAACACATTTTCTTCCTTGTATAAATTCAAAATCCGCTATCACAATTTCGAAATCAATAATATACGGTGCGCGTTCGATGTCGCGGAATAGCTTTGTAGAAGGGCTGCTGTCCCCGGTTCCAGAGCAAATAGTCAAGTTCCGCGGAGGTAATTTCATGTCTTTGGCGCTGCAGTTCATTTTTCAGCAGTTCAACAGCGTGAACAGCACAGGCTCTGATTTCAACTTCTTCATCAGACCCAGCCGCTATCAACTCTCCGGAATCAATGCGGGAGATCAACGCTTCCTCATATTGTAATACATTGTCTACCCGTAATACATGCGGTACGAGGTTGTCGGCAAATATGGTCAGTTGATCGAAATCATCAAATTGTCCCCAACCCTGTCCTTTGAAGGCGACATGCAGGTCAGCCACTGAAATCTGGGCTCGCTTGTAGAAGGGAACCTCGCTGCCCTTGTAGGCCGCAACATCTTTAAAATAGCGCATTTTCGTCAGTAAACAGACAAAACTATCCGCCGAGGACTGGGCGGCTTTCACCAAGTGCAAAAAATCCCCGTTAAACGCATCCAAGATATAGCGGCCCAGATCGTTCAAGGCGGCAGTGAAATGCTGCATCAATATACGAATGGTGTCATCAGCAGGATCCTGATTGAATATCTTGAAACACGTTTCAAGGGTGATCGCTGCTAATTTTTGGGCTGGAAGCGGGCCGTGCGTTTTGTAATAGTCCTTCAAGGAAGAAGCGATCGTAAAGTATCCGGACATACCCGGCCGTTTGCGCAAACAAGGGAAAAAACCGGATCCAAAGTTAATGCTATCCAGAGTCAGTAAAAAGGCAACGGTATCTTCTTCACAATCTAGATAATGAGAATTAGGATCAAGCACAGCCGCAATGGGCTCCTCGACGGTTAGCGAGGCCGCATACGCATCGATTTGATCATAATTGATTTTTATGTAGGCGGCCTGTTCTGCCACCTCTTGACACGCTTTGCGAATTTGCTCAAATACGTTGCTGCTCACTTGGCTCACTTCTCCCCGGAACGGATTATCCAGCGGGCGCCTCGACTTCATCGTCGTGGAGATCGACGTCAACCGCATTTAAATTGTCGTCGAGCTGTCGCATTGAATTGGGGCCAATGATGATACTGTTGATATAAAGCTTACTAAGAATCCACGCCAACGCCACATGTTAAGACATTATGTGCTATTTTATGTCGCGTTTATTTCAACGTCGATAGAGGTACAACGATAGTTATTGCATTTTAATGCCGAACAAGCCGTAACGCCGACGATCAAATCCATTTCCGCTCTCAGATCGATGAAATCTCCTTTTTTTGACAAGGGCGGCCGAATTGAAATCTCGCCGGCTTCGGACAACTTGACATTCATAAAAATATTGAACGCCGTGGGAATTTGCGATGCGTTTATACCAAACGGGGTCAAACTGCGGCTAAGGTTGTCCAGACAATTTGGATGGGGTTCTGTAATATCATAGGTCAGGCGAAACATCTCCTGGCTGCATGGCGCCAAAAGAAAATCGTGTTTGCCGACCGTATCCGCAGCGATGGTAAGCATTGGATTGCTGCGATTTGAATACAAAATGTCCCCCGCTGTCAGGCATATTTTTTGATTGTAATCAATGCTGTGCCCGGATGAAATATACTCACCAATATCCTGTGCGGCAAAGCAGACCAGATCAGAAACCTGCTCCCCTTCCACATCAATGATACGGATATGTTGGCCCCTGTCCACCGTAAACGCGGTCCCGGTTTGGGGTTCAATGTGGTATCGGGTTGGGAGGTGATCCACTTTGTATTTTCCTTCTTCGCTGAACGAAAGATCACAGGCTGTAAATATTGAATCGTGGTCCGGAACCTAACGGTTGCCCAACAGGGCATTTATCAGTTGCATGCATACCTTGCGGCTTTGCCCATTTTTATCCAGCTCTGGATTCCAGGTAGACACGGAAACCGCAGCAAGATTACCGGATTGATACAGATACGCAAAAATTCGTGTCAGATCGGATGAAGAGGGCCCGCCCTTTGCCGGGTAGTTCATTGCCGGGGCTTCGTTTGGATTTACAATATCTGTATCCAGGTGAACGTAAACAGGGCAAGGCGGGAATGGATAATCAAACAAAGCGTTAACATCCGGTAGGTGATTGATGTCGGAAGTTTCTACCAGTTTTTGTTCCTCAGGATCGAGATCTCGGGCGTCAGATAAAACAACCATACTCTCCGCCAGCGGTGATAGCTCCAATGCTTCGAGCATGGTCTGCTCTCCTCTGCCAACGAGCATGGCGAGCGGCATTCCACCCAGAAAACCGCTCGGGGTAGTATCCCAGGTGTTGAAATCACCGTGGGCATCAAACCAAATAAGAATTGGTTTAACTCCAGCTCGATGTAATCCGGCTAGCATGCCGATCGCCGTGCAACAGTCTCCGGCGATGCTGACCGGGAGTTCGTTGTTTTCAATGGTTTCTGCGGCAAAATGAGCCAATGTCTGGTGAATAGCCGACAATCTGTGTTGTATATCTCCGTCGGGCAAATCGGGTTTATTAATATGCCAGTCTGACGGCGCCAGGGATTCTAGACCGGGTAAAAATTCATCGAGAAAAAAAGGAGTGAGAATCAATCGGTTTTTCATTATCAACTGCTTTTTTGCGTATTCAACAGCATCAGGACTTTACCCGCAATGGTTTGGGCGATCTTTGCCGATTCAGACATGATGGATGCTGAGGTCATGGCATCCACCTCTTTGGAATCCGGCCTCCAACTATCCAACTGCCCTGTCGTCAGCAGGATCACTTTGTCTTTTTGCTCCGTCGTATCAATGAAGCTTTCTACTCGCGGATCCGGGCGGCCTGCCATGCAGCGATTGAGAATAACAACGGCATTGTATTCTTCGGTTTGAGAAATAACAATGACCGGTAAAATCCATAGCGATCGATTTGTCACATTTACTCACTGTCGTTCGGTATAATTTGGAAACTCGCCGGGCCCCTATTCATCAACTGGGCCGAGCAGACAGGCCACATGCTGTTCTTTGGTATCTTTATCTCCGAATATCGGATGCAAGCTCATGTCCGGCGAGTATTTAGAGGCTGGAGGTTTGCGCCCTAAAGCTTCCGCCATGGCGCGAACATGATGTGGACCTGCGCCGCAGCATATGCCGATGTAGTTGATGCCTAGCTCACGAGCCTTCACCGCATAATCCGCCATTTCATATCGAGTCAGTTGAAAAGGCTCCAGGGATATCGGAAAAGCGGGATTGGACTTAGGAAGCCTCAGTTTCTGGAAACAAGGCTGGTCTTTTGTGGTGCGATAGGGTACCGGAAGGCCTGCAAGATAACCATCTATATTTTTTCGAATTTTTTCAAGCTCCGGGAGCATAGTCGCAGGACCGTTGCCACAGTTCAGTCCGACGACATCGGCACCTTCATCGTGAAGAATCTTGCAGGCATCCTTCCATTCATAGCCGTCGCAGCTGCTCCCTGTGGCGGGACTGAACGTTATGACCGCAGGTAAGCCACCTGCTTTAATTGCCTCCAATGCCAAACGGGCCTCACCCAGATGACCGAACGTTTCAGCAATAACAAAATCGGCACCTTCCTGAACAGCCCAGCCCACCTGTTCATCGAAAATTGCTCGCACCGCCTTGGCTGAGTTGGCGATGCCGGGATCGTATTCCCAGGTGTTGGAAAGATTTCCTGCCACCAAAGCACTAAATTTCGTGGCCGCTTCCGCCGCGATTTTCAGTGCTGTGATATTAAGGGCTTCCAGTTTGTCTTCCCGGCCGATTGCTTTTAGTTTGGCCCGGTGTCCGTAATATGTGCAGGCGACGACGACATCCGTACCGGAACGCAGAAATTCTTCGTGCAGTTCTCTCACGGCCTCGGGATACTCCAAAATAACTTCAGGCACGAATGGTCCGGCCTTCAAATATCCGCGTCTTTCCAATTCAAAAACGTAACCTTCGGCAACTAGAACAACCTCGTGCTCAAGACGTTCTATTAACGATTTAGTCGACATGCTTTTGATGGTTTCCTTTCATCTTTAAACCAGTTGAATTGAGGCGTTGCATTGGGGGCTCAATCCTTATTGGGGGAAATTTCATCAAAGCCGGGCCTGACGAAGACTCTGGCTTCCGGGTATTCGTTTTCTGTTCGTTTTCGCAGTCGTTCCAGGTGAGCAATGATGTTCAGAATCGTATCTTCCTGTTTGGGGAAATATTTCAAAATCTTACCCCAGGCGCTTATAGACCGATCCATTCCGATCAGGGCAACTTTTGCGGAGCCATCCGAATCTTTAGGGAAGTCTTCCAAAATTTCCAATTCTTCATATTGGGTGCTGTGGATGGCTCTTCTGAGTTTCACATAGATCTGATGTTGATACCAACGGATTACTTCAACAGAGTCTGTAAACTTCACCACATCGTCCTGGTTCGGCGTTTGATCTGAATCGAAATCGAGATTGCTTACCGGTTCGTCTTTCCAATGGATATAAGGATCAATATTGACTTCAAACCAGTCACTGACAAGGTCGATATATGTCTGTGCAATGTGCGCAATAATGTGAACTATGCTTCTGTCGTCTGTTGGCTCTAAAAAATCGTCGCCTTCTTCGATATCCAGTGCATCGAGATCTATGCCTTTTTCTTCTGCCATTTCCTGCAACATGGTCAGAGTCTCCTGAAGAGTTTCACTTAGTTTCTTCCAGAAGATCTCATTGCTGTCATCGAGTGATTGAAGATCGCCAAATTTTTCCTCGCTCATTTCAAAATTCAAACAGCGAGAGGTAAACGGACACCGTTCACACCAGCGGTCGCAATAGTTATAAATGCCTGGAATGTGCTCAGCCTTTTTGTCACGCTTCTTGTTGGTATCGTGCCCCATTGAAATGGCAACCTCCCTCTAGAGTTCTGAATCGTCAGGTTTCGCGGATAAGCGAATTGGTTAAAGACGCGGGCCAAATTTTGGTATTACATAGCATAATTAATGACATTTGGGAAATCTCTATTTCTATTTGAGTGAGGTCAATAAATAATTCGGCCTCAGCCGTTTGGGCAATTTGTTTGCCTTACCACCCGTCACACCGCTCATGACTAAAGCCGAATCAAGACCGATATCGTTAGCACCGCGAATATCGGTTTCAACCTGATCGCCGATCATGACCATATCACGTGTCCCACTGCGTCGAATGGCCTCATTGAAGATAGCCGCATGGGGTTTGCCGAGTCGTTCAAAATACACGTTGGAGTGTCCGGGAAATCGCAATTGCAGAGCGGCTTCCAGCATCAGGGCAATGCTGCCGCTGGTAATTCCGTATCCATTGTCGGCTTTCGGGTAGATAAGATCGGGATTGGGTAACACTAGATGAAATCTTTCCCGGCGATCCAGCTTGTGGAAGAGTCCGCTTAGAACGGTATCCACCGTTTCAAGGAAAGCAAATCCATCTTCGTCACCGATTACTACCACATCAAATTCGTTTTTTGGCGAAACTATTTCACCACCGGCATCTTGAACATACTGAACACTGTCACTCGGGCCCAGCACGACACAACGTGCTCCCCTGAGACCGTGGGTATCAAAGTAGTTCTTAAGGAGAGTACCCGAGGTTATAATCCGATTCGGGTCGATTTCCAGCCCGTATTTCTGAAACAGTTTGGAGGTTGTCAGAGGCAATTTGGAGGCATCATTCGTCAGGATAAAATAAGAAGTTCCTTTCTGGTTGAGTTTGGTAATCAGTTCACCAGCTCCTTCCAGCCCACCCGAGCTGTGAACCAAAACACCATAGGCATCTAAAAGCAGCACTGAATAGCGTTTGATCAGCTCATCGATAGTGATTTTTTGTATCTCTTTCATTTATAGACGATTCCCAATGCCTGCTTTAGATCCTCGATTAATAAGTCGGTGTTTTCGATTCCAACGGAAAGTCGAACCAGACTTTCGCTCACACCGGCTTTAGCCCTGTCTTCAGGACTCAAGGCGGCGTGGGTATTTGTAATGGGTTGGTTTGCGAGACTCGTTACCCCGCCGAGACTGGTTGCAAGCTTGATGACGTTCAAATGATCCATGAAACGCTTCGTTCCTTCAAAATCCGCATCCACTTCAAAACTAAGCATACCGCCAAAACCGGTCATCTGTCGTGTCGCGATTTCATGATCCGGATGGGACTTCAAGCCGGGATAGTGTACGGCTTTGATTTTTTTTTGATTGTTCAGAAATTCGGCAATTTGCATTGCATTTTGATTTTGGCGCTGAATTCGCAATTCCAGAGTGCGAAGTCCTCGTAGGGTTAAAAAGGCCGTCATCGGATCCATCACACCGCCCAGGATTTTTCGATAGGTCCAGATCCGATCAAAATGCTGCTCGTTGCAGCCGACAAAACCGGCCGTGATGTCATGATGCCCTCCAAGATATTTGGTTCCACTGTGAATGACAATATCTACCCCCAAGTGAAGCGGTTTTTGGTTGATTGGGGATGCAAATGTTGAATCAAGCAAAACAGCGGCGCCTTTTTTATGAGCGGCTTTAGCTAAAGGTATGACGTCAACCACACGGAGCAGCGGATTTGTGGGTGTCTCCAGATATAAGATGGATAAGCCTTTTTCAATTTCACCTAAAAGTTGCTCCGTTTTCCAGCAACTAACAAATACGATTTCAATACCCAATTTTGTTAAAATATCATTTAATAATTCAAATGTGCCGCCGTATATCTCCCGGATGGCGACGATTCTATTTCCGGCGCTGATATTGGCCATAATGGCGGTTGTTATGGCCGCCATCCCGGAGCTGAATCCCAGGGCGTGATCATACCCTTCAAGCTTAGCAAACGTATTTTCTACTTCGACAACCGACGGATTGTCCCACCGTGAGTATAAAAACCCACTGCGATTTTGGACGACATCGATTAAGTCATCTGATTCATGAAATTGGTACGTCGCGGTGAGATAGACCGGGGGTATGACGGGCTTTCCCTTCATTTGTCTTTTTCCTTTTCCAACCTTTACCGTAAATAATATTAACAGGTGATCTAAAAAGACCAAGTGCTTTTTTTGGAACAGGCTTTGGAGGTGAGCCGATTCGCGGGTGTGTGACTGACTGAGTACATTAGGGAGCCTTACATCAAACAGCATGAAGCAGTGGCAAGAGACCACAACTCGTGTCTATTCCTCACTAGGTTATTGATCTCGAGGCCCTGTTTGTTGTTACGCTCCCTTATGTGCGAGTTTCACACCTCCGCGAAGCGGGTTGTCTCCTAAGCCGGTGTAGCCTACTCGAGCTATCAGGATAACCGTATTATATTGTTTCTCCCTAGTCAAAGACATGGATGTTCCTTTTGGCGCACATGTCTTTGAGAGTCTTTGGCCACACAGTGACACTGACTTCTCCGAGATGGGCCGTGCGAAGCAGATACATATAGGTCCTCGACTGTCCGATGCCTCCTCCAATGCTCAAGGGTATCTCATCGTTGAGAATAGCCTGATGATACGGGAGATTTAGAAAGTCTTCCTGACCGGACATCTTGAGCTGGATCCTGAGAGTTTCCTTTGTGACCCGGATACCCATCGACGTCAGCTCATGGCGCCGCTGCGTTACCGGATTCCACACTAAAATATCTCCGTTTAACCCGTGGTAGCGTTCGCCGTTTTTGATTATGGTTTCAGTAGCCCAATCGTCGTAATCCGCTGCGCGCATCTCATGGGGAAATCCGTCCTTTAGGGGCCAACCAATTCCGATGATAAAGACTGCCGGAGCCTTTTCCATTAGGACACGAGTCTCCCGCTGTTTGCGCGGCAGATCAGGGTAAAATTCGAGAATTTCTTCTGCATGGAGGAAAGTTAGTTCCTTGGGGATGTCAGGGTATTTAGAGGTCTTAAGTTGGGGATACATCTCTTGCGCCATGATGCCCGCTCCTCGGATTACCTTCCAGATCTTTTTTACGATGTCTTTTAAGAAATCGAGGTTGCGCTCTTCTTCGGTGATCACCCGTTCCCAATCCCACTGGTCAACATAGGCGCTGTGATCATGGTCCAAGAAATAGTCTTTGCGCACGGCCTTCATATCGGTACATATGCCTTCATTGACATTGCAGTCAAATTGTCTGAGAGCCATACGTTTCCACTTTGTAGCCGCCTGGACAACTTGGGCGTTTATGGGTTTATCGAGCCCCAACCCGCATGGAAATTCCACCGGGGTCCGGGAGCCGTCCCGATCCAGATAATCATTTACGCCACTGTTGCGGTCAACGATCAGTGGAACCTGAACCATTTGTAAATTGAGCTCCTTGCAAAGATGTTCTTCAATATAATTCTTTACCGCAAAGATGGCTCGCATGCGTTCTTTTGGCGGCAGCAGAGGTTCATAGTCATTCGGCAACATTCTCTCTACGTCTCTGTAGTTACCGATCCCAGGCCCGGCCAAATCTGCCATT
>JASFJP010000063.1:0-12249 GCA_050121225.1 Desulfobacterales bacterium | reverse complement strand
TACGCGCCAATCGGGTCAAATTCCATGTTTCACCCAATGGGTGTAAGATGCTAATCCAAACAATTGAGAATAAAATAATTGAAATTAGCATCTTACAACCTTTGAACTTTGAACCCTGAACCTGGAACCGATCACTTTAGGTATAAGATTTTACTTTTCAAACTAGATTATAGATCCTCCCTGTTCACCGAAACGTGATCTGATAAATCTTTTCCAGATTCTTAATGAATCGCCCAATTTTCTGCTGCACTAAAGGATCATGGATAGGCTCAATTTGAGAAATCGGCAAATCGACACTGCTCTTTTTGTATTTCCACTGCCGGATAAATCCTGGCACAAAAGCGTACGCGCATCCGCCGACACCACAGCAACTGGAATCTAAAACAGCATAACCCGTATAATAAAGAACCTCTTTGTTATCGATTTTTATGCGATTTTCTTTTGTAAAGAGGTAGTGGCCGCCAATGGCAGTAATTTCTTGGTTCAGGATTGGGTGGGCAAAATCTTGCATCTCGAATGAAGCCGGCATCGTCAGTTCCATAATTTAGATGTATGAACTATATGTAAAGGCGCCATCAGTGTCAATCTACTCGCCAATGTCTACTGGGAATAATATACAATGAAAATTTAATAAAAATAGTACGGTTATCCAGAAATCTCAAGTAAGTTACAGCGGCATTGAAGATAACAGAGAAAATAGAAAAAATATTTTCAAAAACAACTTGATAGCTTTCATGCAATTGTATATCACCAATAAAATTGGCTATCGACACCCTTTGCCATATTTTTAATCCAGTAACCTTGAAGCCTCTTGAATACATGACCAATAGAACTATATTATGGTGACGTTGACGTGGCTAACCATGGGCAAGAGTGGTAAAAATAAATTCAGACGCATAGGTAATTTTGATTAAATGACGACACTATACCTGAAAGATCTGGTTAAAACATATTCCGGCAGGCGGGTGGTCAACTCCGTAAGCTTGGACCTCAAAAGCGGCGAAGTTGTTGGGCTGCTGGGCCCTAATGGGGCCGGCAAAACGACAACATTTTATATGACGATTGGTTTGGTGAAACCCGATGAGGGCAACGTATTACTGGACGATGAGGATATTACCAAGTTACCAATGTACCAGCGGGCACGCAAAGGAGTGGGTTATCTTCCCCAGGAAACATCGATATTCCGAAAGCTTACGGTCAAACAAAATTTGTTGGCTATATTAGAAATTCTCCCCATTGATGCATCTGAAAGAAACCACCGGGCTGAAATTCTGCTGGAAGAATTAGGTATAAAGCATTTGCAGGACCAAAAAGCGAATGTGCTCTCCGGAGGCGAGAAAAGACGGCTCGAAATATCACGGGCCCTCGCTACCAATCCTGCCTTCATGCTTCTCGATGAACCCTTCGCCGGGATTGACCCGCTCGCCGTCAACGATATTAAGAATATTATCAGCCACCTGAAGCGTCGGGGGATCGGCATACTTATCTCTGACCATAATGTTCGAGAGACCCTTGGTGTTTGTGATAGTGCCTATATTTTGGTCGACGGCCAAGTGCTTGAATCCGGCCCACCCGATCAGATCGCTGCCAGTGAAGCGGTATGCCACGCCTACTTGGGTGATGAATTTCAACTTTAAAGCACCAGCGATTTGATAAAGTCCAGCAGCTGATTGAGATTCTGGCAGGGACGCACCTCATCACAATACGTTTGAAAGGCGCGCATCTCACTGTCTCCCGTGTACCAAAAATACTCGGTTTCAGGGTTCAACCAAATGGTACGCCGGCTTCTTTCGTGCATTTCTTCCAGAATTTGCTCTTCAGGGTTGGAATAATTCGAGCGTCCGTCACCGATGATGATCAATGAGGTTTTCTTGTTGAGAATATCCATGTGGTCTTTTTTAAATTGACGGAAGGTCAAACCATAGTCCGTCGCGGCATTGTACTCAATATTTGCATCTCTCAATACCTTTTCGATCGCCTGGTTGATTTCGCAGTCTTCAAAGATTTTGGTCACTTCGTCCAAACCAGCGACAAACACAAAACTGCGCACCTGGGTAAAGCACCCCTGCAACGAATACAGCATATTCAGCATGAACCTGGCAGCAGACCACACCGAACCGGAGACATCACATAGTGTAACAATTTTTGCTTTTCTCGGAGGGCGATTGCGAAAAAAAAGCTCTACCGGAATGCCCTGATACCCTGCCGCCCGACGCAATGTTTTTTTTACATCGAGAACTCCTCTGTTTTTTTCTGCGAAGCGCCGGTTGATCGTGTCCTTCAGCTTACGGACAAGCTGCTCAATCACCTCGCGCATGGATTCCACTTCTTTTTTCGTGAGAGACGCAAAATGGATTTCACCTAACTTTTCGAGGTGCTGCCGATAGGATGTTATTTTCTGGGAACGGTCGTCGAAAGGTTGGCGCGCCTGAATAATCATCCGACGGGCGCTTTCCAGCCGGGCATCAAAGAGCTCTTTCAGGTCGCGTCGGGTTTCCCAGTTTATGCGTTCCCGATTATCAGCCAGATATTGTAGTAAGTTTTCTTCAACTGCATTGATTTGGAGCAGTAGCTCGAGACGTTGAATCATGGGTCCCAAATTGGATCCCATGCCTCCCCCCCTGTCACTTCCTTGCAAAAAACCCTGTTGCATTCGCTCAATAAACGGTAAGGGATCTCCTTTTAAGAAATCAAGCACCGATTGATAGGCTTGATTACCATTTTTTTCGGAAGCGATATTCTGTAGAGTTTCTTGAATTTGCTCTGCGAGGGGGTCTGATTGGGCGATGTTGGCTTCCTGGCGCAATTCATGAAAAAACATAGCGTAAAGTCGGTTAAAGTGAAATTGCTCCCGTCGGCTTTTCGCAAAATTGGACCGCAACGCAGCTGCAAACTGCGGCTCATCCAGGATGTCTATCAATTTGAGTTGGTTGAGGCAGTCAAGCACTTCTGAAGTGGAGATTCTGAGCCCTGCCGCTCGTGCGGAAGAAACAAATTTAAGAATAAGATTGACCATAGGAGGTGCCTGACTTCTGCTGGAATACCGGGATGCTTGAATGCAGAGAAGCTGAACAATCAGGTGACTCCCCCTCACCCCAGCCGACCTGCCACAAATTCTTAGCCTCCCGGCTCCCTGGCTGAAGTCAATTCATTAATTTTTCCAACTTATTCAACACCTGATCAACGTCTGCTCTATATTTGCAGATAACATTCAGGGTTGTCTGCACTGCTTCGGCGGATAAATCTTCAACTTGCAGAGCAATTAACGATTGAGCCCAATCAAGGGTTTCAGATATACAGGGTTTCTTCTTCAAATCCAGGTCACGAATGCTACGAATCGTATTCACCAGTTGATTGGCCAAGCGATCCTTTATTTGGGGAATCTTCAGTTTGACAATTTCAAGTTCAAGATCGCGTTCCGGGTAATCGATATACAGATGGATGCATCGTCTTTTGAGTGCATCGCTCATGTCTCGGGAGTCGTTGGAGGTTAAAAACACAAAGGGGATGTTTTTTGCCCGGCGGGTTCCCAATTCCGGTATTGAAATTTGAAAATCGCTCAACACTTCCAGTAGAAAGGCTTCAAACTCGGGATCTGACTTATCCACTTCATCCACAAGAAGGACCACAGGTTGAGAAGAGCCGATAGCTTGCAGAAGCGGTCGAGGTTGAATAAAGCGTTCGGAGAAAAAGGCATCCTCCTGGGAGGCGATGCGATCCACTGCATCCGAAAGCGTATTGGCTCCGGAGATGACATCGTTTATTTTTTCCTTGACCATCTGGGTATAAAGCAGCTGCTTGGCATACTCCCATTCGTAAAGTGCTTTGGTTTCATCCAGCCCTTCATAACATTGGAGGCGTATCAATTTACGTTCCAGACTCCGCGCAACGGCCTTTGACAGCTCGGTTTTCCCGACTCCCGCCGGACCTTCCACCAAAACCGGTTTTTGGGTCGCTTGAGCTAAGAATACGACGGTGGCGATGGTATTTGAACAAATATACTCAGCAGCCTCTAGTGCCGTTTTTACGTGCTCGATACTTTCAAATTTCATGATTCCAATCCCATTTGCATCTTTACAATAAACAGCATATCGCAGGTGTTACAATTTGCTGAAGTTTCAAGCGTTTCATTGAAGGTCCAGAATATTCTTAACCAAATTGATTTTAGATTCAAGATCCGCCTGACGACCGATCATAATACGCTGAGCCATCGGCGGTCCGGCACCGTGCATGGATTCGATTAGATATGCAACCGAACCCGCTCCAGCGACCAGATTTTCTATCAATCGCAGCACCTTCATGCGGTCGACGACGTTCCCCCCATTGGCTGCAGACAGATATTTCTTGATGTAGGGCCCCGCCACGGGGTCTTCAAAGTCTCTCGCCGAGGGCATGGTCCCCAACAATCCTCCGGCAATGTCTGTGGCCAATCGGGCAATTTCATAAGGGAAACGGGTCACATTCAATTTGCAAACATTCGCCAATAACATGTCGATTTCATAATTACCTGCAACGGTTTGATGTCCTCTCGCCGAACAGGCAATCCCGCAGGCAAACATCGTTTCGTTGAGGTGAATCATCTCCACTATTTTATCTCTAATGTGCGAGGCTTTTTCAACGCCATTCATTTTGGCAATCAAAGCGGCAGCTCCGATCAACACATCGCCGACACCGGTTTTGCAGCCCCCATAGCTCTGGCGATGATACGCTGCAAAGCGCTCAACCAAAAGTCCCGAAATATCCACCTCACCATTTAAGAAAATTCGCTCGTCAGGGACAAAAACATCATCAAATACCGTCATGACTTCCTGGCCGCCAAATATAGGATTGCCGACATCCAAGCGTAGACCTTCCAGCTTGCGCGTGTCGCTGGTCTGGCGACCGTAAATAAATTTTATACCCGGCGTTTTTGCCGGCACGGCAAAACAAACTGCCCAATCTTCCTCTCCGGGACGCATATTCAGCGTCGGCATGACAATGATCTCGTGGGAGTTTAGCATACCCGTCTGATGAAACTTTGCACCTCTGACCACTATCCCGTCGCTTTTTCTTTTCACCACCCGCAAAAACAAATCAGGATCCGCCTGATCTTTGGGGCGTTTTCCCCGATCGCCTTTGGGATCGGTCATCGCACCGTCAACGACCAAATCCTCCAGCTGTATGTTGATCCAATAGTCTTTAAACCGCTGATGGTATTGAGTACCGTGCTTGTGATCGCACTCATACGTCACACTGAAGACGGCATTGGCAGCATCCAACCCGACGCAGCGCTGAAAGCAACAGGCTGTGACGTTTCCACAATGCCGCTGCATGATGACCTTGTTGATGAGGTCATCGTTGCTTTGATGAAGATGGGTAAAGCGATTGATCTCTTCGCCTGACAGCGCGGAGACGACCCTGAACAAGGGCTTGGTTTCCTCATTTTGTGCACAGTCATACGTGGCTGCCACCGCTGCAATAGATGGCTGTACAAGGGGATTGTTCGTTAGATTCCCGGTTTTCTTGCCCATGATGTTGGCTTTGAGATCAAGGGATTTGATTGATTCGATATATTCATCACCGGATTTAAGTGTCATCTTGATTCTCCATGTCTAAAGCTTGACGAACCATCCTCGCTGGGCGTCTTGGTTCCAGTCAGTATTAATAACACACGCTTTAGCGCAATTGAAAGTTATTATTTGGCAAATCTCAATCGCCCCTTGATTCAAATTGTGCATTGATTAGTTGAAGTTTTGATATGACCTTGCTATCTTACCCAGCCAAACTTAAATTAAAAAAGGCCTGAAATTTACTCGCGATGCAGCAAAGCGGTGTCATGACTAAAACCAAGCTCCTACATTTAAAAAATGAGATGCTGGCGGCCAACATTTTAGCCAACCTCATCGGTGTCCTTTTTATCCAGATCTTGCTCGAGAGTACCGAGGATCCGATAATCGAGAGCATATTTCAGATCCCGATAGTCGACGCGGTTGATTCAATATTCACACCCATGGCATTCCTGTTTGTCACCGTTACGTCCTTGATCTATGAAAGACCGATCAGAGCCTACCTGACAGCTAAATTCAACCGGACATCAATATCACCGGATTTGGAAAGCAGTGCCCGACGCAGAATTCTCAATGAACCATTTGCTTTGATCATTGCAGATTTTAGCATGTGGCTGCTGGCCGCGATCATTTACCCCGTAATGTTCTGGTTGTTAAACACCGGCCCGCATGCAATTCAACGCTCGTTGATCAATAGCCTGAGCGTTGGCATCATTACCGTAACGGTTGCATTTTTCCTGTTGGAGCATGTATCCCAAAAGCGACTGGCACCTCACCTTTTTCCGCATGGCGGCTTAGTTGCGATACCCAAAACGCTGCGTATACGAATCCGCACCCGAATGGCTGCTCTGTTGTTTGCCTGTAATCTAATTCCCTTAATGTGCATTATTCTGGCTCTGCACCGCATAACAAGCAATACGTCCGACGCTGATTTGGCTCTGAATCAAGTTCGTTCGGCGATGATTACATATGCCATTATTTTTATACTGACCGGCATCTATTTGACCGGTCTGGTGAGCAGAAATCTCACCATGCCCTTCAGAGAAATCATCCAGGCCTTGCGGGAAGTCAGGAATGGAAGATTTGATAAAAAAGTTCAAGTAACCACAAACGACGAAATCGGATATACGGGTGATGTCATCAATGAAATGACCGAGGGCTTGAAAGAACGTGACCGCTTGCGCCAATCCCTGGACATTGCCATGGAAGTCCAGCAGCACCTTCTGCCGAAGACCGACCCTAAAGTTGAGAGTTTGGATATCGCAGGAGGGAGCATCTATTGTGAAGAAACCGGAGGCGATTATTATGATTATTTGGATGCGGAACAAGACAAAAAAGAAAAAATTAGAATAGTTGTCGGTGATGTCTCCGACCATGGAATTGCCTCAGCCTTGCTAATGACTACCGCCCGGGCTTTCCTCCGTCAGCGGGCCTCACGGACGGGTAACCTCAACCAAATCGTAACGGATGTCAACAGACAGTTATCACGTGATGTGGAGGACTCCGGCCGCTTCATGACCTTGTTTTTCTGTGAAATTAACGGTCAAAACAAGACCATCCGATGGGTCAATGCCGGCCATGATCCGGCTGTAATTTATGATGTTTCCGACGGGGAATTTAATGAACTTTCAGGCGCTGGCTTGCCGCTGGGTGTTTCTGAAAAAGCGGCGTATCAGGAATATCGACAAAAACTGAAACCGGGGCAAATTATCCTAGTCGGTACGGATGGAATCTGGGAGACTCAAAACGGTCAGGGCCAAATGTTTGGTAAAAAGCGATACAGAGATATCATTCGTACGCATGCGCAAATACCGGCTAAAGAAATCCTGAAGACGGTTATTACCGATCTGGATAAATTTTGTCATCCATTGCAAAAAGAAGACGATGTCACCTTGGTGGTCATTAAGGTGACGTCATAATAGATCAAACCAAAACAAGGAGGACGGTATGGATAAACCGATTGACAACTACTGGAAATTGAGATTGGCGGATCTTAAGGTGGCTCTGGAAGCAAATAACTTCAATGCTTATCTTGCCGAAGATAGAGATGAAGCCTATAACTTGGTAAAGGATACGATCATACCCAAATTAAAGGTGAAGACGGTTTCCTGGGGCGGTTCAATGACAGTCTTGTCCGCGGGGCTTTACGATAAGTTGATGAAGGATTCAAGCTTAGAGGTGATTGATACCCTTGACAAGAAAATTCCAGTTGATGAAATGGTGGAAAGACGCCGGCAGGCTTTGCTAGTTGATCTGTTTATCACCGGAACCAACGCAGTTACTGAGGCCGGCCAGTTGGTGAATCTAGACATGATCGGCAATCGGATCTGTGCGCTGACGTTTGGTCCCAAATGGGTCATTCTTCTTATCGGTAGAAATAAAATCGTCGCGAATATCGACGAAGCCATGTACCGGATAAAAAACTACGTGGCCCCAGTAAATGCCATGCGTCTGGATAAGAAAACACCGTGTGTTAAAACTTCTTACTGCGAAGAATGTAAAAGTCCCGATCGCATCTGCAGCACGTGGACCATAACCGAGAAATCATTCCCCAAGGGCAGGGTCAACGTCGTATTAATAAATGAGGATCTTGGATTTTAATTTTGACAATTTTAAACCATTAGGAGGTGGAAATGAGGATACTTGTCGGCTACGATGGATCAAACGTATCAAAAGAGGCCATCGCAATTGCTGAACAGCATGCGCAGGTTTTTAACGGCGAAATCATTATAGCGCGTTCGATGGTGGGAGGCCCTGAAGTACCCCGCCGGGATTTCGAACAAGCTGAAAACGATTTAGAATACGAAAAAAATGTCTTGTTAGAAAAAAAAATACCGTGCGACTATGTTCTGTCTGTGCGGGGACTGGAAGCCGGTGAGGATTTGGTGCAGATTGCCGAAGAAAAAAAAGTAGATGAAATCATCATCGGAGTGAGACGCAGATCAAAAGTCGGCAAACTCCTATTCGGTTCAACCGCCCAATATGTGATTTTAAATGCGCCCAGTCCGGTGGTAACTATTAAGTAATGGGGAGAAACGCTTTGAGGGTATCATTTATCTGGTTCGACATCGGTTACACATTGCTGTATATGCAGCGCGAATCCACATACCAAGAAGCCTTACGTGAATTTGGCATCGATAAACCGATGGATGATATTAAAAGAGGATTTCATCTAACGGATAAATTGTTTATGCGGGAGTATCCGGGAATATTTCTTAAGCCTCGAGAAGTCTATATGCCATCGTATCTAGGAATTTTAAATTATCAATTGGGTATCAATTTGAATGTCTGCGAGCTCGATGCCTATTGGGAAGAAGTAAAAAAAAATATGGACAATTATTGGCTGCCGTTTAACGGTGTGCCCGAGGTTCTAAACACACTTAAAAAAGATTGCATCGGATTGGGTGTTATTTCGAATTGGGACTGCACTGCCCGCGATGTTTTAAAGGCTTCGGGGCTAATTGGCTATTTCGACCATTTGATTATTTCCTGTGAAGTCGGCGTTAACAAACCCGACGCTGAGATCTTTGAGTTAGCGTTGCAAACGGCTGGCGTAAAGGCTGAGGAGTGCATTTATGTCGGCGACAATTATTATGACGATGTGCTCGGCAGCCGCAAAGTCGATATGGAAGCCGTAATAATTAATCGATTCGGCACCCTGGGCATCGAGGAAATCAATGACTGCCCTATCATCGGAGACATTTCGAACGTATTGAATTTCCTAAAAGGAAAGATTACTCACGAATGACTAACTTACAGAAAACACCGATCATTGGCATTGACCGCGGAGCATCATTCACTGATTTTGCGGTTATGGAATCCGGAATTTTAGAGGAAACCTTCAGTATCGAAAAACGAGACTGGAAAAGCATTAGCAATGTCTTTAATCGTCTAATTCAGAAACATCAAACCCGCCACATTGTTTTCACAGGTTCTATCACTGATATCCCGGTTGCGATTGAGCAGCAGGTAAAAATGATTTCTGAAATCGATGCCATTGGGTTTGGGGGTTCCGCTCTCCTCAACAGCAGCGATTGCATCGTTGTCAGCATGGGTACCGGTACCGCGATTGTTCATTTCTCCAATAACCGCGCTCAGCATGTGGGCGGCACCGGTGTCGGCGGCGGCACAATAAAAGGACTATCTTCACTGATGTGCCACATGGAGGATCCATGCCGGATCGAGGCCCTGGCGTTGAAGGGGAAAGCATCAAAGGTAAACTTGACCCTTTCAGACTTAGGATACGATGAATTAAGTTTTTTAGGCGCTGACATGACGGCAAGCAACTTTGCAGCGGTTAAATCAAAAAAACCAGAAGACCTGGCAGCTGGAATTTTGTTGTTGGTTGGCGAAACTGTCGGCATCATTGCTTCGATCTGCGCTAGAGAATTTAGCTGCCAGGATCGTATCGTCATCGTCGGTAAGGTGGCCAAAAATAAATATGTCCGACATATATTGGAACGCGTCGGCAAACTGTATCAAACATCGTTTTATTTCCCGGAAAAGCCAGGATATGCGACCGTATATGGCGCAGTCGTAAAATATCTATTCGATAACGGGTAGGATATACTGAGGGCATAGAGTTAACCCCATAGTTGCAACGTTGGGGTTAAAAAACAGACAATAGAAACGAAGAGGTTCAATCATGAGCAAACTATCTGAAAAAGCAGCTGAAAATATAGCGAGCGTCAGGGAGAAAAAGCCACTGATTCACAACATTACGAACTATGTTGTCATGAATTACACGGCCAATGCCCTGTTGGCCATGGGAGCATCTCCGGTGATGGCCCACGCTCAAAACGAAGTTGAGAATATGGTATCATTTGCCGGCGCTTTGGTTCTCAACATCGGTACGTTAACCGACGATTGGATCACATCCATGATCAAGGCCGGTAAGAGGGCCTCGGAACAGAAAACACCGATAATTTTAGATCCAGTGGGTTCCGGAGCCACGCCTCTGCGGACGAATTCGGCCCAAAAAATAATCAACGAAGCAAACATCAGCGTCATACGAGGCAATGCGTCGGAAATCCTGTCCCTGCGTCAAGAAGATTCGAAAACCAAAGGGGTTGATTCGATCCACTCCGTGGATGAGGCGGCAGAGACCGCCAAAATCTTGGCCGAGGAACTCCAGACGACGCTCGCAATTACCGGCCCCGTGGATTTGATAACCGACGGCAAACGAGTCATTCGAGTATCAAACGGGCATTCGTTAATGGGATATGTGACCGGAACCGGCTGCACGGCTACGGTCGTCATCGGGGCCTTTCTGGCTGTCGATGAAGATCCGCTGAGCGCAACCGCAACAGCGCTGGCATTTTTCGGTCTAGCCGGTGAAGTTGCCGGGCAAACAGCAAAGGCACCGGGAACCTTTATGATTCACCTGCTCGACGCTCTTTACACCATTACTCCCGACCAACTTCAAGAAGGATGCAAAATACAGGACAATTTATAACGAATGGATGTAATAATTTGAAACCAAAAAACGTTAACTACTCTCTGTATTTAGTCACCGATCGAGAGCTCGCCCGCGGTCGACCGACCCTGGAAATCGTGAAGGCCGCAGCTAGAGGTGGTGTCACATGCGTCCAAATGCGTGAGAAAGAATGTTCAACACGTGAATTTATTGATCAAGCACTTACGATCAAAGGTTTCCTCAAAGATCACGGGATACCTCTAATTATTAATGATCGCGTAGACGTAGCGATGGCCGTGGAGGCCGATGGTATCCATCTCGGTCAAACCGATATGCCGTTGGATATGGCCAAAAGGATCATAGGGGACTCGATGATCATCGGTATTTCCGCCGAGTCGCTTGACGATGCTATCCAAGCTGAAAAAGGCGGAGCTGATTATCTGGGGGTCAGTCCAATTTATAACACCCCGACAAAAACCGACACTGCACCCCCCGTGGGCCTAAAGGGATTAAGGGCAATTCGAGAAGCAGTAAACATACCGTTGGTAGGTATCGGCGGATTAAACCTAAACAATTCTGCGGATGTCATTCGCAGCGGTGGCAATGGCATCGCGGTGGTATCGGCAATTGTTGCCGCCGATGACCCCGAGGCAGCTGCCAGAAACCTGAGGCAATCAATAGATAAGGCTGGAAAAGTATGACCCTAAAAGAAATTGGGGAATTCGGATTTATTAAAAAGATCAGCCAAGGATGCTTGATCCGGCCGAGCAGTATCGTCAAAGCTATCGGTGATGATGCGGCGGCATTTACGACTGATCCGCAACAAATTTCATTGATTACCACCGATTTGTTGGTTGAGCGAATACATTTTCTAAGAAGCGCTATAACCGGTTTCGATCTAGGGTATAAATCCTTGGCCGTTAATCTGAGCGATATTGCCGCAATGGGCGGTACGGCCAGAGAAGCATTTGTAAGCATTGCAATTCCGGCAGACTGTCCGCTCGATTATTTGGAAGCCCTTTACGACGGAATGAAGAATCTGGCAGCTAAATTCCATGTCAACATCCTGGGCGGAGACACTACCCGTTCTAAAGACGATTTGATCATTAATGTCGCAGTTTATGGCATGGTTGCAAGAGAAGAAATGTTGTGTCGAAATGCCGCAAAGCCCGGTGATATTATCTTTTCTACCGGTTTTCTGGGTGATAGCAAGGCCGGACTGTATTTAATCTTGAATAACATCCCGTTAAACTCTGCGGAGCTGATAGGGTTGCACAAGGCACATCT
>JASFJP010000062.1:0-12366 GCA_050121225.1 Desulfobacterales bacterium | reverse complement strand
GCCTCTACGCTGCTTTTCGACCTTCTTTCGGTGTTTTCAAATCTCATAGAGGATAATATTTCCTATCTGTTGCCCCTTTACTGTCCTATCACACAGAGAACATCTCCTTTCGCAATCGAATCTCCACTACTGAGCTTTATTGCCTGAATCGTTCCGCTGACCGGTGCCGGCAGGGAGTTTTCCATTTTCATGGCCTCTACAACGACCACGGCCTCACCCTCGTTGACTGAATCACCGACATTTTTCTCGAAGCGTACAATCATACCGGGCAAGGGTGCCGTTACTGGTGTTCCATTAACAGGCCCATTCGGTATACCTGGCCCACCCGGATCAGACGCCGCCTTCAGTTCCGGCGGTTTCAGTGCTGCTGCTTTCTGCTGGGCCGAAGCAGCTGTGGCTGCTTCAGGCGGCTTTTCAGCTCTCGGTGTTTGGGCTGGCCTCGGTGAAACATAGGAGATTGCCGAAGAGCCCGCGGCTTCCTCAACTCCGACTTCAAAGTATTCGTCATCTACAAACACATTAAACGTGCGAAGATTTGTGCCTTTGGGGGGCACCTCTTTTTTTGATAGTTCAATCAGTTTCCCTGCTTTGGCTTTCTGAATCAACTCCTCCTCTGCTTCTACCTCTTGCAGAGTTCTCGGTTTTACCTCATTCGGTGGCTGTTCCTTGCCGTATTTCCATTTTAAAAATCGCTTGCCGGTAACCGGGTAAAGAGAGGCGATCAGAACATCATCCAAGTCGACAGCAAGGCCTTCTGTTTCTTTTTTAGCTTTTTCCAACTCAGGTTCCAGGATTTCTGCCGGTCGGCAGGCAATCGGTTCCTCTCCGCGGTCATATCCCCTGAGTGCTCTTTTTTGGACTTCCGGATTTATTTGTACCGGGGTTTTCCCGTACAGCCCAAAACATAGGTCTTTTACTTGAGCTGTAATCATCTTATAGCGTTCATTTTTGTCGTCAAAAAGGACATTGTTGACGGTTTGGATACCGACAATCTGACTGGTGGGAGTCACCAGGGGAACCTGCCCGAGATCTTTCCTTACCCTGGGAAGTTCGGCATAAACTTCATCGATCCTATCGAGAGCATCCAGTTCTTTTAGCTGGTTGACCAGGTTCGAGAGCATCCCCCCGGGGGTCTGGTGGAGAAGAACATTAATGTCAATGACCGAAACTTTTGTATCATCCAATAGATGCCGGTATTTTGGCAGGATCTCCTTTTCCAGGATTTCATTAATGCCCGCCAGATGGTGAATATCAAATCCGGTATCTCTGTTTGTTCCCAGCAATGTCATCACCAGCGGTTCAATCGCCGGCTGAGAAGTGCGAAACGCATAGGGCGACATGCAGGTGTCGACAATATCAACCCCGGCTTCAATGGCTTTTAAATGGGACATCTGCGCCATTCCGGAGGTAAAATGGCTATGGAGATGAATGGGTGGTTTAACCGTTTCTTTCAACGCCTTAACAAGCTCATAGGCATCATAAGGTGCAATCAGCCCCGCCATATCCTTGATGCAGATACTATCGGCTCCCATTTCTTCAAGATCTTTGGCTTTACTGATATAGTATTCTATCGTGTAGACATCTCCTCCCATGCGCGGTTCGGTTAGAGAATAACAGATGCATCCCTGGAAATGTTTGTTACATTCTCTAATCACCGGAACAACCGTCGCAAAGTTGCGGAAATCGTTTAAGGCATCAAAGGTTCTGAAAATGTCAATACCGTTCACGCAGGCCCTTTCAACAAAGGCGCGGGCCACATCATCGGCATAATTTCGATAGCCCACCAGATTCTGCCCTCTTAGCAGCATAGAAAAGGGTGTTTTTTTGATATAGCGCTTTAGGGTCCGAATTCTTTCCCATGGATCCTCGTTTAAAAAACGATGCATGGTATCAAAAGTGGTTCCATGGCCCAGAATCCGACAGCGTCCATCATTTCGGCCACCGGAATCATGTCTTCGGTTCGACCGCGGGTTGCAAAAAGGGATTGATGGCCGTCCCGAAAAGTCACATCCTGAACCTTAACGGGATTATCCGTCCCAGGTCTATCGTTTGCATAGTTTGTCTTCACCTTTTTTACTTGATTTAGACCATTCATTTTAAGGTTCTCCTATTTTGAATTTTTAGGCGATATGGGCTACACGGTATCTTCAGAAAATGCTTTTCATCTACTTCGCAGCATAGAGCCAGCAATCTATTTCAATCTCGATGCCTGAAACATTCTCCTTTGCATCAAAATGCGCATCCGCATTTGAGCTTGTCTGCCGCTGCTTCTCCAAAGGTTAAAAGCTATTTCAGGCGCGTGCGTCTCCCTCGGAATTACCTGTTGCGCAGGAGGCTTACCCTCGATGCTATCAATAGGCTCTACCTCGGTCTTAATTTGTTGCCACACTGCAGATATTGCGGCAGTTACTTTCTTTTTGTCTTCCATATAAGTCACATTTCGTAGATATCTCTTTTGTTATGACGGTGGTCCACGATATAAAAAAAAGAGGCTTTTTCTCTGATGATCTCTCTAAGCTTATGAAGCCTATTGCGGTCAATTCCGTACATACGAAGGTAAACCTTAAGATATCCTCTAGGTGCCTCCTCAAAGGAGGTTAAAATACTCATGATGCGCCCTCCGGCTGCTCGAATGATATCTATGATTTCCTTAATTGATCCGGGCCGGTCATCCACCAGCAACGCAAAATGGATTCCCTTCTTACCAACACCGGTAAGTGGCACCAACACCCTAAACAAATCACCTGTGGTGATAATTCCAACCAACTGGCCATGATTGCCGACCACCGGAACCCCTGAAATTTTATGTTTCAGCAAAATCTCAGCGGTTTCACCAACCGTGTAATTCCAGGGTACCGTTACAGGATTTCGAATCATTACGTTTTCGACTTTAAGGGTATCAGCCGGCGGCGATGGCATTTTTAAATCCCCTTCGGTTACAATCCCAACAAGTACCCCGTTCTTCATGACAGGCAGGCGTTTGATACCATGTTCTTTTAATATGATTTGGGCCTTAATCACTGTTTCATTAGCTTCGACAGTAATAGTTTCTGTGCTCATCCACTTTTTGACAAGCATCTCGACTCCCCTTTGCTTTTATTTGCGTCGCTTTTTCGACCCGTCTTGATCATATTCAAAAATCGACAATTTTTTGTGTTTGGAAACACTTAAGAACTCTATTTCCAAAACTCCCTCAAAGCATATAATGTGCCAGTAGTGAAAAATAAAAGTATATAATGTTATTTTATAATGTTAACTAAAGTTTTTCTTTTAAAACAAAACGAATTCAAAACCACATTTAGAAATATTTCGAGGTATTTTTTCGCAAAATTTCGAAATATACGTGCAAGGTTCAAATAATAATTCAGGGTTGACCGTAAAACCAAAAAGGGGGGGTTGGGGAATTATATAGGTAGCAAAGATTTCGTCGTAGTTGATGGGAGTAAACTACAACCTGAGAAAGATTTTCATTGAGCATTCCAATACTAAATTTCATGGGAGTGCAATTTGGAACATACTTAATTTAAACTATTCATTGTAAAGATGCTACATCAATTATGCCCTTTTTCATAGAAACCATGAATATGGGCTTCCTTGTTTGACTCAAAATTTTCTTCGTTACACCGCCTGGAAAAAGTCGTTTTATAAAACTGTTTCTGTGAGAGCCGATGACGATCGCATCGCATCCAAACCGATTTGCTTTTTCCACTAGCTCATTTGCAACGTTGCCATGGTATACCAACAAATGTTCGATGGAATCTGCGTATTCGGGATGATCTTTTAATTCTTTTTTTAGGAGAGAGCCAAGTTGTTCTTTCATACGCTGCAAGGCTAAATACTTTTTTTCTCTGATAAAATCTTTACGGGTTTCGTTAAGAAAATAGCCCACCATTTTCGCTACGTTAATCGATCGTTGATTGATTACATGGCATACTAAGATATTGGCATTATTTTCGTGAGCCTTTTGTATGGCATAGAGATAGGTGCTGGTGGATTTATCAGACAGATCCGTTGCACATAAAATTCTTCCAATCTTAGGATTCATGGCCTGCATTTTTTCATCCATTGCTCTGATAAGGCTTCTTCCAAGGGTTTCGTTGAAGCTCTTGATAGTTGGCTAAGGCCAGATAAAAGGCGCCTACTGCGAGATCCGCACAATGATAATTTTCTTTGGGTAATGTTTCTAAGAATTCAACCACATCCTCCGGCGTAATATCCCATGCTTCTTTGATAGCTCTGCCTTCTACAAGGTGTGATACCGTGTTTGCGCATGCGTTGGTATTGATACAACCGTTAGTATCAAAAGATACTGATTGAATACGGCCATCTTTAATAACCAGAAACATTTCGACCGTATCGCCGCATTCTCCGGTTCGCTTTCCGTACCCATCCGGCTTCTGCAACCTTTCGCGTCTGTCATAGCGAAAAGCCATTTCAAGGTAATGGAGGGAATGATCCCGCCAAAAATCAAAATTTCCCACGTTCATATGGATACCTGCTAAGTATTAATAAAATTGCTCATTTTCCTTGTAGCACATAGCATGCCAGTAGTCATTAAATCTGATAAACTATATAAATCTAGCTACTTATTTTGATCACAATTTGTAGACCATCCAATACAGTCTTTAAAAGTTGAAAAATTTCTAAGAAGCTTTCGCATAATTTCGAAAGGATTCTAAATGAAAATCAGCAGAGGAAGCGTTAAGGCAGGGAAACCAAAAAAATATAGGGTATACTTTGAGATGTTTCAATATCGATTGGAGCTAGCCCATCAATCGATAGGCTGGGAGGGCAGAATATTGTAATTCTGGAATGCCTGTAGCATCCTGAGAGTCATGTAGCCGAACAGATTTTTATTATAATTTATAACTACATCTGGATTAGCAGATCGGTTTTAAGACTTTTGGCAACGGTGGCATTAATAATGCAGGGATTTATATGAAGGCCGGCCAAACCCGGCCTGTCAGTTGGATTAAAAACACTTCGACACGGGAGATAAATCAAGATAAAGGAAAACTGACCCATGGGAGATTATAAATACCTGTTTGGCCCGGTGCCGTCCCGCCGTTTCGGGCGATCTCTGGGCGTTGACTTGACCCCTTATAAGACATGTAGTCTGGATTGCGTATTTTGCCAATTGGGGCGAACCACGAATAAGACAGTTCACAGGCTGGAATATGTCCCGACGGACAGCGTCCTGGCCGAACTGGGAGAGTGGCTTAAAAGAGATGGCCAGGCGGACTATATCACCCTTTCCGGTTCCGGAGAGCCGACATTGCATTCTGGCTTCGGGAAAGTGCTTGAGTTCATCCGCTCACAAACCACCATTCCCGCTGTTCTCCTGACCAATGGAACCATGTTGCAATTGCGGGAAGTGCGGGAAGCGGCCGCCTGTGCCAACGTGGTTAAGGTCTCTCTGAGCGCCTGGGATCAGGCGTCCTACGGATGGGTGAACCGTCCCCATAAACACTTGCAGTTTGATCAACTTGTCAAAGGACAAAAAGACTTTCGGGCGCAATTTAAAGGACAGCTTTGGATGGAAATCTTCCTGGTCGCAGGGATGAACTCAATGCCCGCCGATGTCCGCAAGATCGCCGACCATGCGAAGGATATCGGCCCGGATCGCATCCAGCTTAATACGGCGGTTCGCCCGCCGGCGGAGGATTTTGCCACGGCCCTGTCCGAAGACCGGATGCAGTCGCTGTGCCCTCTTTTTGACCCGACAGCAGAGATTATTGCCGAGTTCAAAGCCAAGCATGCCTACCATATACAGGCGAACCAGGCAACGATTTTTTCCATGTTGCAGCGACGACCGTGCACAGCGGAGCAGATAGCGGATATATTCGGCATGCATCTTAATGAGGTGTCAAAATACCTCGGGAAGTTGATGCGTGCAGATCAAATCCGCGCGCAACGCGAAAGAGCCACTGTGTATTATGAAGCCACGGACAGGAACGATAAAAGAGGGGGATAATGAAAAAAAGAATTTTTTTTATGCTGCCTGTCTTTGTATTTCTTTTCGCCCCCGGTTTGGGCAGGGCTGCGGAGGAGGAGCCGCATCCGGAAATCACGTTGATAGATTATGACGGAAATGAAATATCCCTGGAAAGCAATATCCCTTACAGCCCTAAAAACACTTGCTCAATTCACTTCTTGAGATTGATGAAAACTCCTGCATTGAGCTTAATGCCGCTGAACTGATTATGGAAAAGGGAACGGGCAAGAGGGTCGCTGTCGTGGGGCACTTCCCATTTATACCCATGGTTCGCAAGTATTCAAATGAACTCTGGGTCATTGAGAAGAACCCCAAGCAGGGCGATTTCGGTGAAGCGGAGGCTGATAATCTGATTCCCCAGGCGGATGTTGTAGCCATTACAGGTACTGCCTTAACGAACCATACTTTCGAGCACTTGCTTGAACTTTGCAATTCCAGGGCCTATGTCATCGTACTGGGCGATACGGCGCCTCTGTCCCCAATCCTGTTTGACCATGGTTTGGATGCCATCTCGGGCACAAGGGTGGCGGACCCTAAATCGGCCTTAAGGTGTGTCAGCCAGGGAGCAAATTTCAGGCAAATCAGGGGAATAAAGCGGCTCACCATGATGAGATGAAAATCAGGGAATGCAACAATAAAGAACGGTGCATTTCTCAGTACAACCTACGGCCGCAAGCAAAAAAAATGTGCTGTTCCGCATGCTCCGCAACGCCCCCAGAACCGCAGTGGATGGATATGCCGTCAGCATCAAACGGATAAGGGTAAACGGATATGTCGGCAATCTCGCCGTCGGCGTACAGATGTACCGGCAAATAATGAACGTAGATGCCGCCTTCGGCGTCTTTGAGTTAAATTTAGATCGTTGTCTGGTGATCGGTCGCAGTCTGACGGACGGCATCGACGTGGGGGCAATCATGCAGCACATGGGGGGTGGCGGGCATTCCGGCGCCGGCTCGGCCATGTTGAAATCCGCGGACCCCGTCACGGTGGAAGCCTGGATCCGCGTGTTGATCGGTGAAAGCTATCAAACATCCTTGAAAATCAAGGATTTGATGTTTTTTCCCGTATGGTCCCTGACGCCTGAAATCACCATGAATCAGGCAAATGGAAGTGCCATACGGCAATATGTTAACCTAGCGTTATCAAACGTTACTTCAAGTTGTAAGTAACATTAAAAATCCGGCCATGTTGACCAACCAAAAAGCTATCCACGACTATCGATCGATCGAAATAGATAAATATTAATATTATTTTCAAATATTTATTGCACAATTTTATTTTTGGGGAATAGCCGATGCAGAACCTGGCATGGTTTTTGGACCTTAAAGGGCAAAGGCTACTAGAAAGGTGTGAAGTTACCCTGCTAAGCGCAGATCATGGTTTGAAGGGGAAAAAGAATTCCCGAAGGAAAAATATACCAATCAGGATAAACCAGAGAGGTGTGCTATGCAGATAATTGAAAGCAAAAAAAAGAAAAGCGTCTGCACCCATTGCGGTTATACTGCAGACGGCAGATTTGAGGCAAATATTTGTCCCAAATGCGGGCTGGCATATTGGGAATGCACTAAGTGCGGCTTTCTGATTACCGCCGCTGAGCCCCCTGGTGCCTGCCCGGCATGCGCTGAGAATTGTGCCTTTATCAATGTTAACTGTTATACGCCTGACTGCGGCGGACCCGGCAACGTTGATCGGCGCTTATTGCACGGTATGAAGTGACGATGTATGGTTGCCTTTCGGCTGATTTGACGTTCCCGGATGCCGGGCTGCACCTGAGGCCGATACAGGGATTATTTTTTCGATCCAGCTAAAACGGAAAGATCAACAAAAGCAATTTGGGGGAGGTCATTATGTTAGAAACGATCATAAATTGCAACTCTATGGAATGGCAGGAAGCCGGAAAAGGGTATCCATCGGGAACAAAATTAAATTGCCGCACCAAAATGTTACCCAACGTTACCTTAAGTCAAAACTAACGTTAACCCACCTTGATATCCAAATGTTTCCAGGCTATTCGTCAAATCCCCTCAGACCGCAATCAGTTTATTTTTAGTCAAGTTTACAGTAACTTATGGATTAAACCGACTTTTGATCAAGCTTGTTTTAAGCCATGGCATTAAACATGCAGACTCTTTAAGTAAGTGACCTTGAGCGTCAACGGCACTCGCGACGAACGGTCAAAATCCATTACCCATAACGAATTTTCAACCAACGAAAAAAAGAAAAAGAAAATGTTTAATAAAATTTTGTTTGGCTCCTGTTTAACGGAATACGCGGATAACCCGCAAACTAAATACAGAGGGTGATCTATGTGCGCACTCATTTATGATGAATTTCTTTCTTCGTAAACCCGAAAGGAGGACATTATGGCCGTAGAAGTGCTAATTCGACGAAAAATTATGGAAACCAAGGCGAAAGAGGTGGCTCCGCTCATTGTAAAGTTAAGGTCGCTTGCTACGATTCAGCCCGGCTATATTTCCGGCGAAACCCTGAACTGCATCGATCCTCCGAGCCGAAACGAATATTTGGTCAGGAGCACATGGCATTCCGCAGCAGATTGGAAAAAATGGCTGCACAGCAAAGAAAGAGTCGCTGTAAATGATCAGATCGAGCAATTATCCCGAGAAAAAGCAGAATATGAGATTTATCAACCGCTGGTGGGCGGCATCATTCCGGCATCAAATATCGAGGAGAAAACATGAAAATTGCGATTGGTACCGACGATAAAGAGACGATCCGCAAAGGGCATTTTGGCCAAAGCCGTTACTACCTGATAATTGAGTTTCTCAACGGAGAAGTCGCGTCACTAGAGTACCGCCGAAATGCCGATGCCACAGGTGAACATGGGCAGTACCACCACGGCCAGGTTGAAAAAACCCTTGAACTTTTAAGCGATTGCAGCCTTTTTATGGCCAAACGCATGGGTAAGACGTCACTGGCTAAATTAGCAGCCCACGGCATCGACTGCATTATCACTGAAATCGACCCCATCGACCAGGCGGTTGAACAATACCTTTACGGCAGGGATGAGGCTTTTCAATTCTATGATGGCCGGAAGGCAACACTTATACGGTGTTCACAACGAATAGCCCATGCAGCATCACCATCTTCGAAGAATCTATAAAAATTCGCAAGGGAGACGTCACCATGGAAGAAGCTATTCTGGAAATTGATGACCGCACGTTTGATTCTCAGGTCTTGCAATCCGACAAACCGGTACTGGTGGATTTATGGGCCCCCTGGTGCGGTCCCTGCAATTCAATCAAACCGGTGGTTGAAAAACTGGCCGAAGCTTACGGCGATCAAATCCAATTTGCCAGATGCAATGTGGATCATAATCCAAAAATTCCCGACAAATACGGAATTAAAGGCATCCTCACGCTGATGTTTTTTAAAGGCGGCCAGCTGGTCGATAAACTCACCGGGCTGGTGCCGATGTCAATAATTGAAGATGCCATAAAGGACTGTTTATCAAAACAGAGGGTGTGGGGCCGCTTATGAAAAAACTCATTTATTACGAAAACACGAAAGGACGAAAACACGAAAAAAAGAAAAGTTTCGTGCTTTCCAAATTTCGCTTTTTTAGTGATTAATCTTTTTTAGTTCTCCGCCTTCGGCGGTCCGGGTTAGGAGGTAGTAAAGTGAATAATATATCGTTTGCCGACATCGCCATCGTATCCTGCGGAACCTTGAGCCTTGAGCTCAATTATCTGAAAAAGGAAGGGTTTCTGGATACTTCCCATCTATTTTTTACAACACCGGGACTGCATGAAGATATTCATGAGCTTGAAGCGCAGCTGATACAGCGAATTAACAAGGCCAAAAAGAAGGTAGCCAAGGTGCTCGTGGTGTATGGCGGTAAGTTCTGTTATGTCAACGCTGATGAACCCACCCGCACCATGCAAAAAATCATTGAAGAACAGGGTCCCGGTGTTGCAAGAATCCAGGCTACACATTGCATGGACATGATCGCCAGCGAAGCCGAACGCGAATTAATTGTCAAAGAAATAGCCGAGGACGAAAAGGTATGGTGGATGACACCGGGCTGGATCAAATTTCGTCACAATGTCTTCAAGGAATGGGACAAAGGCCTGGCCAATGAAAATTTTCCCCGGCATACGGGTGGCGCGATTGTATTGGACGGCATTGGCTATGTGGATCAGTATATGGCTGAGCAACCGGAAGCATTTTTAGAATACTCCGACTGGATGGGAATTCCCATACAGGGTTATCCGGTGACGCTAGACCGTTTGAAATCGCTATTGGTGGCAGGAAAGAAGACCCTGAAATGACAGGAGTATAAAAGTGAACGGGCTAAATGATGAATCCCTAATAAGTGAAGAAGCGGCGATTAAGCAACAGCTGGAAGAACTAAAATCCGGGGTTACTCAGCTTCACGATGATGTCCCCTGCCTGAAGCAGTGTTCTCGTCGGAGCGATCTTTTACAAAAGTCGATTTATTTCATCCAAGCCTAAAGTCTTTCCTATATATGAATCCTGTTTTTTTTCGCCACCCATGGGGCGGCGGCCTGTTCTGATCACGCCATCAGCGCAATCAACGCTGCCAATCAAATCTACTCGGCGAAAATCTTTCCCATTGGCGCGCTGATTACCTCCCTGATGATTTTAGAGGCTGCCACACCCTCATCAATGAGCTTGCTAACCAGCGCATCGGCCTCTTTTAGTTTGTCCAGGCCACCCTGGATGATTTGCCGCAAGAGAGAGATATCCATTGTCTGAATAAAGATTAAATCGCCGGAATTCAAGATCCAATTCGAGCGTTCGGATTTAGCAATTACTGGATTTGGATAATTTTGAGCATAAGACCATAATATTTATTGACACCATAAAAAACAATGTATATATTATGATCAAACGCTCATAATAGGAGGAATACTTTATGCCGCGACCGAAGAAACCAAGATTTGTATCCGGATATCCAACACTTACAGCGTTTATCCCTCAGGGAGTTCCAATATCCGGTGAAGTCCGGCTATCGATCGAGGAACTGGAAGCCGTCCGGCTGAGCGATTTTGAAGGTTTGGATCAGGAAACCGCCGCCAATTTAATGGAGGTATCTCGTCAAACCTACGGGAGAATTTTAGCCCAGGCACGCCGCTATATATCCGAAGCTCTGATAACCGGCAAAGCGCTTAGAATTGAAGGTGGTGACTACGAATTTAGAGGCATGGGCATGCGTCGCCGCCGAGGCGGCGGCAGGGGTCAAGGCCGGGAACCAGGCAGAGGTGCCAACCGGGGTCGGGGTAAAGGACGAGGCAGGCAGTCTTAACAACAACCAATCAACTATCTTGCTAATCAACGATGCTGAAGGAGGTGAGCAATATGCCACAGGGAGATAGAAAAGGCCCTCAAGGGCAAGGACCGCGAACAGGTCGCGGCATGGGAAAATGCGGTCATAAAGGCGGAACCCCCGCACCGCAAGGACAAGGCGGTATGGGAGCCGGCAAAGATCAAGGCCGGGGATTCGGCAAAGGTACCGGTCGCGGTGGCGGCCAAGGTAGCGGAAAAGGCCGCGGAAGGCGGTCTTAACAAATCAACCATTCAACGAATCAACGACAAATAAAGGAGGTGATATTATGCCAAGATTTGATCGAACAGGGCCCATGGGAGCCGGTCCTAGGACCGGCGGCGCAAGAGGCCGTTGCAACCCGGCGACAGCTGGAAATATTCCTGCTTATGCAGGAGGTTACGGCTATGGCCGTGGTCTGGGGCTAAGACGCGGTTTCAGAGGCGGATCCGGTCCCGGTAGGGGCCAAGGACGCGGTTATGGCAGGAGCTACGGGGGCTATCCACCCGTTGCCGGCCCGGCCTATTCAATGGACGCAGCCGATGAAATGGACATGCTAAAGGCTGACGCCGATTACATGCAAAAATCATTGGTTGCCATCAAAAAACGCATTGATGAATTGAGCAAAAAACCTACCGAAGCGTCTTAAACCAGCTGCAGCATGGGGAGGCTGCATTTTACTCAATATATTAGGGGGTGGTAATTGGACTGCCCCTTAATTTTTAGCTCGTCTGCTGCCTTCAAAATCATGGGTAACCGTTAAAGGGGGGGCAATTGAAAATAGCCGTTTCATCCGAAGATTTGAATCTCGTGTCCCGGATGAACTGATAGCTATTTTCATCGCTTGAACCGGGGGTCCAAATTAGAGTCTAAGTCCTTCCCTGTTGATGTAATTGATAGTTTCATCATTTAAATTCCCTGCGATTTCGGTTTTTGCAGCGGAATTTCCCATTTCTTCATATACTTCCATACCGCCGTGCGGCTGACCCCGAGCTGGCGGGCAACCGCCGCTTTGTTCCAATCATTTGTCTCCAGCAGTTCCATCAGCTCTTCTTTTGACAGATCC
>JASFJP010000061.1:0-12386 GCA_050121225.1 Desulfobacterales bacterium | reverse complement strand
CCAGTTGCAAAATGGAGCATGACGTTGTCGGAATTTGATAAATTTTCTTGCCAAATGAGAAAGCAAATGATACGGAGCCTATAACTTTTGGCAAACTCATGTTGCTGGTTAGATTCAAAGCGATGAGGGGCTATTCGTTTTCAAATTGGCAAACCATCACCTTACACTCACATTCGTTAGCAACTAAAGAAAGGAGGATTTTGCAATGCCTTACGATGCAGTAAAAATGGCCGACTGGCAGATTTCCGAAGCAGCGGAGAAAAACATGCCGACTCCGGAGGAGTGGCGCGACAAACTGGGCCTGGATAAGGATGAAATTCTTCCCATGGGAAGACTGGCCAAACTCGATTTTCTCAAAATCATCAACAGGCTAAAGGACAAACCCGATGGAAAGTACATTGAGGTGACCGCCATAACCCCGACCCCGCTGGGCGAAGGTAAAAGCACCACCTCCTGTGGGCTCATGGAAGGAATGGGAAAGAGAGGCGTCAACGTGGGCGGTGCTCTCAGACAGCCTTCCGGCGGACCGACCATGAACGTCAAAGGAACGGCGGCCGGCGGCGGAAATTCACTGCTGATTCCCATGACAGAATTTTCACTGGGCCTGACCGGTGATATCAATGACATCATGAACGCCCACAACCTGGCCATGGTGGCGTTGACCTCCCGCATGCAGCATGAACGCAACTACAACGACGAACAGCTGGATCGTCTAACCGGCATGCCCCGGCTGAACATCGATCCCACCCGGGTGGAGTTGGGCTGGATCATCGATTTCTGTGCTCAGGCGTTGAGAAATATTATCATCGGTATCGGCGGACGCTTTGACGGATTCACCATGCAGTCCAAATTTGGTATTGCCGTGGGCTCCGAGTGTATGGCGATTCTGTCCGTTATTCGGGATCTGGCTGATCTGAAAGAAAGGCTCAACAATATCACTTTGGCCTTCGACAAGAGCGGTAAACCGGTCACCACCGGCGATCTGGAAGTCGGCAACGCCATGACGGCTTTTATGCGCAACACCATCAACCCCACCATGATGTGCACCGCCGAATACAATCCCTGCATGGTGCACGCCGGGCCGTTCGCCAATATCGCCGTCGGCCAGTCCTCAATTATAGCCGACCGCGTCGGCCTGAAACTGTTTGACTATCACATTACTGAAAGTGGATTCGGCGCCGATATCGGCTTCGAAAAATTCTGGAACGTAAAATCACGCTTCAGCGGTCTGAAACCGCACGTATCGGTGCTGACCTCCACCATCCGGGCGCTGAAAATGCACGGCGGCGGGCCCAAGGTCGTGGCCGGTATCGCCCTTGCAGATGAGTACACCAAGGAAAATCTGGAGCTGGTGGAAAAAGGCTGTGCCAATATGGTTCATCACATCAACACCATACGCAAAGCCGGCATCAATCCGGTGGTCTGCATTAACCGCTTCTATACCGATACCGATGCTGAATGCGCTATCGTTCGCAAGGCAGCTGAGGCAGCCGGTGCTCGCTGCGCCGAGTCCAAGCATTGGGAGCTGGGTGGTGAAGGCGCCCTGGAATTTGCCGATGCCGTCATCGAGGCCTGTAATGAAGAAAACGACTTCAAATTCCTGTATCCCCTGGAGATGAAGTTGCGCGATCGCGTGGATCTTATCGCCAAAGAAGTCTATGGAGCAGATGGTGTCGCCTGGACTCCCGAGGCGGAGGCCAAAGCCAAAATGCTGGAAGATGATCCCATGTACGCCGATTTTGCCACCATGATGGTCAAAACCCACCTCAGCCTGAGCCATGATCCGGTCAAGAAGGGTGTCCCCAGCGGCTGGACGCTGCCGATACGCGACGTTCTGATTTATTCCGGTGCGAAGTTTCTGTGCCCCTGCGCCGGCACTATCAGTCTGATGCCCGGTACCAGCTCTAACCCGGCCTTTAGGCGCGTGGATGTGGATGTTGAGACCGGCAAGGTCAGTGGATTGTTCTAAAATGATTTTGTAGATCAACCAATTGGGGTCCGGTAGTTTTCACGGGCCCCATTTTTTTGGAACTTTGTCCGGAATAATCAATAATAAAAGCATGCTACCGATTTTAGATTAGACATTAAAAGAGCATAGCGATTCCTTCCTTTTATTATTTAAAATTCATTATTCGTCATTCGATATTTTCTTTGAATTTTCGGTGGCTCGGGATAGTTTCCTTATTACGAATAAAGCTTGAATATGCGGATACTGTTAATTAATCCTTACTACCCCATCTCCGAAACCCCCTCCCCTCCCCTGGGTTTAGCTTATTTGGCGGCTGCTCTCTGTGAAGCGGGCGCTGAGGTCCAGATCTTGGATTTGGTTGTTTATCCGTACAGCCGCCCCATGTTGCAAAACCTATTGAACACCTTCGACCCCCAGATTGCCGGAATTACCTCGGTCACCATGACCTTTGACAATGCCATTGAGGTCCTCAGAGACCTAAAGCACATCAACCCGGAGATTCTAACGGTGATGGGTGGTCCCCATGTATCATTCTGCGCCTCAAACACGTTGGCAGATCATCCTGAACTGGACATTATTGTGTTGGGTGAAGGTGAACGAACGATGGTAGATCTGATGCAGACAGCCCAAAATGGTGCAGCGTGGGATCAGATTAAAGGTATCGCCTACCGCAATGGATCGGACATATGCCAAACTGCAAAAAGAGAATTGATCCCAAATCTCGATACCTTGCCGCATCCGGCCCGCCAACTGCTGCCATTGGGCAGGTACCGGGCACTTGGCATGCCTATCAGCATGACCACAAGTCGGGGGTGCCCGTTCAAATGTATTTTTTGTGTCGGCCGCAAAATGGTGGGTGACAAAGTACGCTACCGCAGTGCCGAAAACGTTTTCAAGGAACTGAAGCATCTAAGCAGGTTAGATTTTCATCAAATCAACATTGCCGACGATCTTTTCACCGCCAATAAATCCCACTGTATGGCCGTTTGCGATGAAATTATAAAAAACGACTTGAAGATTACCTGGACATCATTTGCCAGGGTGGATACGGTTTCATACGAACTTTTAGTGAAAATGAAAGCAGCCGGATGCAGCGCCGTGAGTTTTGGGATAGAATCGGCAAACGCGGAAATTCTTAAAACCATAAAAAAAAGCATTACCCGTGAGCAAGTGGTTAATGCCGTTCATATGTGCAATCGTGCCGGGATCACGCCTTACGCGTCCTTTATTCTCGGATTACCGGGTGAAACCCCGGATACCATAAAGGAAACCATAGACTTCGGCCACCAGCTGAAAGACTTAGGCTTGTCATTTGGATTTCACCTGCTGGCGCCCTTTCCGGGGACCGAGGTGCGTGATAACCATTTTAATTTTGGAATAAATATCTTAACCCACGATTGGCGCCGTTATCATGCCAACCGGGCTATTATAGAAACACCAGAGGTTAAGCGGGAAATGTTAGATCGTCTGGTAATTGAGTGGGAGGATGAATACAACCACTATCTGGCAGATATCAAAACCCGTATGCAACAGGGAAATGCAACGCCACAGGAGGCCGATCAGGTCAATAATTTGGAACGAATCGTTTTGATTTACGAGTTAATGATGAAAAATGTCATTGAACGGGAAGGATCATGGTCTCTTGAAAATCGCCGTTTAACACAAAAAGAGCACTTAAAGCGCCTCTCAAATCGAATCAGCCACCTGACGGATTCAACGTCAGATGCACTCTACAGCACACTTTCTTACTCATTGCAACAGGGAAATTTAGAATATTCAATAGCAAAAGGGTCGATTCAATGGAATTGGGTCGATTTTCTTGAATGATCAGGAGTGTCGTCATTGCGGCCGTCGTGTGGTTTTCGGAATCCCAGCAGTATCGCGAAAAAAAAGCAGAGCGGATGTCGGCTCTGCTTTGCGCAAAACAGAAAGGTCATAACTTAATTTAGTAACAGGATGTTTGATATGAGACAGCTCTGAGCTAGCGTGTGGGAGGATAATGTTCAAGAATTCTTTTCACGGCCCCATCAATGGTCTCATCCAACTGATCTGCACTCATGTTATAAAATAAATCCGCCCGTGTTTCACCCCACCAGACCTCTTCTTTGGATTGGCCGTCATAAAAAGCCAATTTGAGCCGGCCCACATCGTAAACATCATAGTCAATTTTCAATACGGCGGTATTTACTTCCTTAAAATCCCCTCCGTACATAACTATCAAAACATCGGGGTTACGCGAAGTCCTCTTCAACCCTTTAGGCTGCAATTCCTCGGCCACGGCCGATTGAATCCGAATCCGATTAAATCTATCGATCTTCGATGTCCCCGGCATGGTAAGCCAGTCATAGCTGGATACTCTTGCAAAATTGTAGTCAACGTCATAGTCAAACGTCACATCGTACTGCAGAGGCCTTGTTGAATAACAGCTGAAAATCAAAGCAATCAAACACAATACGACACCCATTCTCAGAGATCTCATACAAACCTTCCCGAAATATAGTTGTTAATTTACATAGGTTTCCAAGATACTAATTACATTATGCATCCATTTCAATGAAGTTGTCAAATCATTATTTGCCAGGGAACCAAATCACGCTCGATATGCCTCCGGAAGGACCGGTATATCATCCCATTCCCCCGGCCATTTCTGCCCTGGTTCTTCGCCAAATTTGTCTTTTAGTTTCTTTAACCCGGGTCTCGCAAATTTCAGATGCCCCTCTTTCAACGTTCTGCCATTTATCGCGGCATCGCTGCGCAGCCGTTTCCCCACGGTCCGCTCCAGCTGACGACCCAACCAAAGCACTCGATCAACATCATAGCCGTGTTCGATGCCCATTTCATCGATCTGAACCAGCATATCCTCCAAACAGGTCAAGCCGACATACCGAGGATCTTCATAGTAGTACTCACCGGTTCCCGGCACGGGGCAGTCATCGAGAAAGTTGGCCGGCTGACCGCCCAACCCGCCTAAAGTGGCCTCGAAATGATTAATACCTGCTTGCAGCGCTGCCAAAACCGAGGAAGAGGCGATCCGCTTGGTTTCGTGAAAATGGGCGATGTGCAAAGATGTATCCGGTATTTCATCTAATATCATCGAAAAATAGCGGTAAACATCCGGAGCGGATGCACTCCCGTCGTGATCTGCATGCTCAATGTCGGAGGCCCCGATCTCAAGCCATCGTTTGGTGAATTCTACGGCATCTTTAAGTTCCGTGGCCCCTGCGATAGGACTACCCCAGATGGTGCTCACCGTGCCACACATTTTGATACCGGCATCGGTGCATTTTTTTATACACCGCTCGGCCTCTTCCCAATATACCGGAAGTGTAGTTCCGGAATTAGCAAAATGGTGCTCCTCCTCGGTGGAAACCATCATTAGACACCGATCGGGGCCGACGCCTTTTTCTTTCAACTGGATCGCTCGATCTACTGATTTTTCCCGAATCGTCACTGCGGTAATGCAGATGTCATTATAGTTTAGACCTCTCTTGTCGCAACGCTTTTTAAAACGGTCACTCCGCAGGTGAGCAAGTATCTCTTCGGCATCACTGAATTGCGGCATCAGATAGGGATTTCCGAGGTTGGTAACCTCAATGTTACGGCAGCCGGCAAAGATCAACTCCTCAGCATAGAATATTTTTGCACGTGTAGAAATAAATTTTTCGAGGTGCTGAAAACCATCCCGCACCGTAATGTCGCCAATGGTTACCTTTTTGGGCATCCGTGGAAAAATTTTCCAATAATCGTATTCAGTCATTTATAAATTCCCCCTTTTCTAAAATATGTTGCGTAAATTTTTCTTTTAGACATTTGCTAAATGATAGTCAAGTTCCGTTACTTCCCTTTAAATACGGGTTTCCTCTTTTCTTTAAACGCAGCCAGACCTTCTAAGCGGTCTTCCGTAGGAATACATACCCAGTATGCATTCGATTCAATGGCCAGACCGGTATGAATATCCGTTTCGAGGCCATAATTAATGGCATATTTTGCCTGTTCGATGGCTATTGGACCCGTCTCACATATCATCGCCGCCATCTCCTTGCACTCGTTGAGGAGGTCTTCTTGCTCACATATCTTGTTTACCAGACCAATGTCCAGTGCCTCCTGGGCACTGATGCGTCTCCCGGTAAAGATAAGCTCCTTTGCTTTGCCCTTGCCCACCAATCTCGGCAACCGCTGGGTTCCACCCGCACCGGGAATGATCGCCAAACGGGTTTCAGTCAGTCCCATGCTGGCATTCACGGAAGCAAAACGGATATCGCTGGCAAGGGCCAACTCGGTTCCCCCGCCAAGGGCGATTCCGTTAACCGCTGCAATAACCGGCTTATTAAGCTGCTCAATAGAAGTGAACAAATTCCGTATGGTATAAATATATTTTTTGACCTCTTCCGGACTCAGCGTGGCGCGCTCCTTCAAGTCGGCCCCGGAGCAAAAAGCCTTATTTCCCTCTCCGGTAATGATAATCACCCGGACATCCGATCGGAACCTAAAACCCTCTATTTTTTCTCTCAGCGCGCGCAACAAGGGAAAGTTCAGTGAATTCATCACCTCCGGCCGGTTAAGGGTCAACATGACGATACCGTCTTCTTCTTCGATCAATAATATGTTATTGTCACTCATTCCTACCTCCCAAAAAATTGATTCTGATTCATTGATTATTGTCAATCGTCAATCAATTACTAGCATCCAATATAGCGCGATATGACAATCCTCTGCACCTCAGACGTCCCTTCCCCGATATCCAATAACTTTTGATCCCTGTAAAATCTCTCCACTCCATAGTCTTTCATCAAACCGTAGCCCCCATGGATCTGAACTGCATGATTCGCGGTTCTCCCCATGAGTTCCGAGCAGTAAAGTTTAGCCATTGCGGCTTCTTTTTCAAAAGGTCTCTTCTGATCTCGCAACCAGCATGCTTTGTACAACAGATTGCGGGCACATTCAATTTCCATGGCACAATCAGCAAGTTTAAAAGATACTGCCTGGAACTTGGAAATAGGTTGGCCGAATTGTTGCCTTTGCTTGGCATATTTCAACGCCGCTTCATAGGCCCCCTGGGCGCCACCCAATCCCATGGCAGCAATTGACAACCGACCGCCGTCCAATGTTTTGAGCATTTGATGAAAGCCGTCACCTCTGTTGCCCAGTATATTTTCTTTGGGAACACGCACGTCGTCAAAGTACAACTCGGCCGTATTGGAGGAGCGCCACATCATTTTTTTCTTCATCTCAACCGCTTTAAACCCCGGGGTTCCGTGTTCAACGATGAAACAGGTGTATTCAGGCTTGTCTCGCTCGAGGGTTCCCGTAACAGCCTGAACCGTCACCCCTAAAGACAGCTCACAGGCGGCATTGGTAATAAAAATTTTTGAGCCATTAAGCACCCATTCATTACCGTCAAGAACCGCAGTTGTTTTGCTCCCGCCTGCATCGGAACCCGCGGTCGGCTCCGTGAGACCGAAACCCCATAGCGCTTCTCCCCGGCAAAGCTTGGGTAGATACTTTTTCTTTTGTTTTTCGCTGCCGAAGTAATATAACGGACCGATACCCAACGAATTGCCGGCCGCAATGGTAGCGGCCTGGGATCCATCCACCCGGGCAATTTCCTCAACGGCAATGATATATGAAAGATAGTTCAATTCCTGGCCGTCATACTTTTCGGAAACAAACATGCCGAAAAGGCCGATTTCTCCCATTTTTTTCGTCAGTTCCACCGAAAAGCTCTCGGTTTCATCCAGAACGATGGCTACAGGTGCAATTTCACTCTCGGCAAATTTCCGCACCTCTTTGCGGATCATTTCTTGCTCTTTGTTAAGATCGAAATCCAAATTTAACTCTCCTATTTACCAGGCGGTTTAATTTGGGTAGGCGGTTCTCCTGAGAGCTCAAGTCAGTCACATCGGCGTGACGATAACCCGCTCCCCATCTACGCCTATTTCAAAAGACCTCACTCGGTCTTTGTAGATAACCGGATTAGCGTATTTTCATGCTTACACGTAAACACATAAACCACCTGACAATCTATTTATCATGATATCGAAAGGTTAAGTATATTGAGCGAGCGCTCGGTCATATTGCATATTTTTTACTGAAGCGCAGCCTGTTTGTCAATACCTTTATTAGGAGTCCAAATCGCTTAGTAAACACTCCAATAATTTAAATTACATAATAATTTAGCTTGGTTATTAATATTTAGGTATTTTCTTGAAAACCTTGACAAGAAAAACGGAACCATGCTATTCAATATTGAGTGAGCGCTCGGTCAGATTGCATCGTTTGGTTGCTCTCAATTCTGACCCTAAAAATTCCAAGGCGATCAGCCACGGTTAATCTAAGATGCTGGAACAAAATAGAACCCGAGACATACCTACTCAGGTCAAAGATCCTGCGTTAGTCGAGCGCAGACGCCGTCAAATTGCGGATGCTGCGGTTCAGCTTTTTGTCAAAAATGGGTTCCACAAAACCACTACCCGCCAAATCGCACGGGCTGCAGGAATTTCCATCGGTTCATTATATGAATATTTCGCTTCCAAAGAAGATATTCTTTACATGGTGTGTGAATTCATTCACGCAGAAGTAGAGCGTGGTGTGGTGGAGTCGATGACCCGCGCATCTGGAGGCCGTGATGCTTTGGCAAGAGTGATTCGCGAATATTTCAGCGTCTGCCATCGGATGAGCGATTTTATTTTGCTTATCTACCAGGAGACTCAATCATTGCCAACCCAGTGGCAGAAACGCGTTCTCGAAAACGAGCTTCGTATTACCGGTTTATTCGTAGAAGTGCTGGCCCGAACTGCGACCTCCGGTGAGTTCTCGAATTTCAACGAGCAACACATTGAATTGGCGGCCCACAATATCGTTGTTCTGGGACATATGTGGACCTTCCGGCGTTGGTATTTGACCCGCCATTACAGTTTAGATGATTACATCGATCATCAGACCGAGTTTATCCTAAAGATGTGCACCAAGTAATTAACCATCAACGCTTGTCAATTGAAGATATTCTGTCAACAAATAAATCAGATCGAATTCCATAAATATTCAATCGCCAACATTCAATATTCAATCAACAAGGAGGCGGGATGAACTCTGAAGTTGAAGTATATAAACCAAAACATCACATCCGGATCGTTACGGCCACATCTCTTTTTGATGGTCATGATGCAGCTATCAACATCATGCGTCGGATTCTTCAAGATACAGGGGTTGAAGTTATTCATCTTGGACACAACCGCTCGGTTCAGGAAATTGTCGATGCGGCAATTGAAGAAGATGTTCAAGGCGTGGCAGTTTCAAGCTATCAAGGCGGTCATATCGAATTCTTCAAATATCTCGTTGATCTCCTAAAAGAGCGAGGGGCGCCTCATATCAGAGTTTTCGGAGGCGGTGGCGGAGTGATTGTACCCGAGGAAATCAGCGATTTAGAGGCCTACGGCGTTACGAAAATCTATTCACCAGAAGACGGCGCAAATATGGGTCTTCAGGGAATGATTAACCATATGGTTCACCGCATGGATTTTTCGACCGTCAAAAGCGGTGTCATCGAATTTGATGGTCTGTCACCGCAAAATAAACTGCTGGTCGCCAATCTGATCACGGCGGCCGAGCAGGCGAAAGCCCAAGAAAACGGCAACCTCGCCGCACTACGCGCTGAGCTGGCCAAAAAAGTGGGCGATAGAAAAACACCGGTGATAGGAATTACCGGTACAGGTGGAGCCGGCAAATCGTCACTGACCGACGAACTCATCCTGCGCATCCTTCATGATCTCAAGGATGTGCATGTGGCTATTATCAGTTGTGATCCTTCCCGCCGCAAAACCGGGGGTGCGCTTCTGGGTGATCGAATCCGTATGAACGCCATTGGGAATCCACGGGTGTACTTACGTTCTTTGGCAACCCGGCAATCTCAAACCGAAATCCCAGCAGTTCTGACGGATGCAATCAATGCCGTGAAAGCCGCCGGTTTTGATCTGATCATAGCTGAAACAGCCGGAATCGGACAGGGAGACTCAAGCATTACCGATCTGGTGGACGTATCCATGTACGTTATGACCAGTGAATTCGGTGCTGCTTCCCAGCTGGAAAAGATCGACATGCTTGATTTTGCCGATCTGGTTGTGGTCAACAAATTTGAAAAACGCGGTGGCGAAGATGCCGTGCGCGATGTTCGCAAGCAGGTCCAACGAAATCGAAAAGCGTTTAATATGGATACTGCGGCAATGCCTGTCTTTGGTACCATCGCATCAAAATTTAACGATGACGGCGTTTCTTCCCTGTACCACGCTCTTTTCGAGACGATTTATGCAAAAACCGGAATAAAATTCAATCCGCAATTGCCCAAGCCGACTACCAAAACCTCTTCGTCCAAAACGATTATTATTCCACCGGAACGCACACGATATTTAAGTGAAATTGCCGATGCGATCCGAGACTATCATCAAAATACCAAGAAACAATCTGAGATGTTGAGGAATTTCTGGCATCTGCAAAAAGCTGCTGGCCAGATTGATGGAAAATTTACGGATGAAGGTTCATCAGAGGTGCTTGCTAGACTAAAAGAAGAGGTACAAAATGCAAAAGCCGCGTTGGATCAGGACACCCATCGTTTACTGGATGAATGGCAGGAATTAAAAGAAACTTACACCAAAGATGAACTGGTCTATCATGTCCGTGACCGGGAAATCCGGGTTCCGCTCTACTCTGAATCTTTGGCGCATTCCCGAATCCCTAAAATTGCATTGCCCAGATTCGAAGATCCCGGAGAAATCTATCGCTGGATGCGGCAGGAAAATGTCCCCGGTCGTTTCCCATTTACCGCCGGCGTATTTCCCTTAAAACGGGTGGATGAAGAGCCGACGCGTATGTTTGCCGGAGAAGGCGACCCGGCCCGCACAAACCTCAGGTTTAAGCTGCTGTCTGCCGATTATGAGGCCAAACGTCTATCAACCGCCTTCGATTCAGTAACGTTGTATGGATATGATCCGGACGATCGACCGGATATCTACGGCAAAGTCGGCACCTCCGGTGTGAGCATCTGCACCTTGGATGATATGAGGGTGCTTTACGACGGCTTTGAACTCTGCGCCCCCAACACGTCGGTTTCCATGACCATTAACGGACCGGCGCCCATAATTTTGGCCATGTTTCTAAACGCAGCCATCGATCAGCAAGTTGACAGGTTCAAAACGGACAAAGGCAAGGAGCCGACCCAAAAAGAGTATGAGAAAATTCGCTCCGCTGTCCTGTCCAATGTGCGCGGCACGGTTCAGGCCGATATTCTCAAGGAAGACCAGGGCCAAAACACCTGTATTTTTTCGATAGACTTTGCTCTAAAAATGATGGGCGATATTCAACAATACTTCATTGACAACAACATTCGCAATTTTTATTCGGTCTCTATCTCCGGGTACCATATCGCCGAAGCCGGTGCCAACCCCATCACACAATTAGCATTCACCCTTGCCAACGGATTTACCTATGTAGAGTATTATTTATCGCGCGGGATGCCTATTGACAGCTTCGGTCCGAATTTATCTTTCTTTTTCTCAAACGGCCTTGATCCCGAATACAATGTTATCGGGCGGGTAGCGCGGCGTATTTGGTCCATTGCCATGAAAAATAAATATGGCGGGTCCGTCCGTTCCCAAATGCTTAAATATCACATTCAAACATCGGGGAGGTCACTTCATAGCCAGGATATTCAATTCAATGATATCCGCACCACGCTGCAGGCGTTATGCGCGATATATGACAATTGCAACAGCCTGCACACCAACGCCTTTGATGAAGCCATCACGACTCCCAGCACCGAGTCTGTCAGACGTGCGTTGGCCATCCAGTTAATCATTAATCGCGAGTGGGGTCTGACCCATAATGAAAATATGAATCAGGGAAGCTTTATTTTTGAAGAATTGACGGATCTGGTTGAAGAAGCTGTGCTGATGGAGTTTGACCGCATCACCGAACGCGGCGGTGTGCTCGGTGCCATGGAAACCGGATACCAGCGCTCCAAAATTCAGGAAGAATCCATGTACTACGAGTCCCTAAAACATACCGGTGCGCTCCCGATAATCGGCGTCAACACCTTTCGCGATCCGGATGCCCACGGCGAGCTGCTGAGCGAAGGCGTTGAACTGGCCCGAGCCACGGAAGAAGAAAAACAATCACAGCTCAGACGATTGGCCGACTTTAAAAAGCGTCATCAAAAGGACGCCCCCGCTGCACTGCAACGTCTGCAAAATGCTGCGTTGACCGGTGGCAATCTATTTGCCGAGTTGATGAACACCGTCCGAACCTGCAGTCTGGGGCAGATCTCCCAGGCGTTGTACGATGTGGGGGGACAGTATCGTCGCAACATGTAGTCCATTGCCGTTGGTTTTTGTCTATCGCAAAGGGCTCTTGAAACCAGCTCTGCTGA
>JASFJP010000060.1:0-12531 GCA_050121225.1 Desulfobacterales bacterium | reverse complement strand
CATCAGGATCTCAGGATCTTTCAACATAATGAACGTCTTCTCATGGGCGGACATAAATAAGGACAGTACAGTTTCCAGCACGGTATTGAGCATATCGGATGGTGGTTGGTACTGCCTTAACCGGGCGCGCATAAAGGCCTTGGTTACGTAATCCCATGAAGCCGCTAGATCTTCAATCTCGCGGATCCGTTTTTCTGCAAGACGCACATATTGCGTTTCTCTGGTAAGCTTCTTCGCCATTAATTTCCACTTTCGGCATTATTTGAAGATAGGGAAGACGGTATGGTCAGTGCGGTTGATCCCTGAGTGTTTTGAATTACCAATGTATTTTGACCCCCTTGGTTTTTTTCATAGGCTGCGGCCCACTTTTGCTGCGTTAGAAACTGCAATAGATGCACGTCGGTTGATCCATCCGGTCGTCCCAGAGCTTTCTGCAGTGACTGTATGCCGCTGAGATAGGCTGCATATAGTTTGCTGATGCGGCTGGCTTCCTGGTCGGCAGCATAATTCTCGGCTTCGGCTATCAGTTCGCGGCGCTTCTTTTCTTCGGTTGCTTCCACTAACTTGTCTCCAAAACGGGTTTCTTTAAGCACAAAGCTGACCACTTCAATACCATACTTTTTTTCCAGGGTCGGACCTCCTTCGTTAATTGGTCGTGCCTTCAGAGCACGAAAAATTTCCTCTTTGATCTTCTCCCGATTGCTGACAAGCTGGTCGACTTCCTGCGCTTGCAGGATATCCTTGACAATGCCGTCGTAGTCTCCTTGCAGGATATTTAAGGGGTCGAGATTCTCGATGGCCCAAGTTCTTAAGTCACGAATCCGGTAGGTAAGAACCCCGGATGTCCAGAGCGCGACGTTTTCCTTTGAAATGATGCGCATGGGTTCGAGTTTTCCGCCCAAGAAAAGACGTTGATTCATAAGCGATACTTCTTGTTCGATCCGGGTAAAATAAGGTAGGCGTGCATGCCATCCTATTGCGGTCACAGCCTCACGTTCTCCCCCAAAACGCTCCAGCACAACCGCATAATTCATTTTAACTTTGAAAATAGTTTTGGTGGCATATACAACGGCAACTGCCCCATAAAACAATCCGGCTATCGTAGCTAACAACAATGCTCTGCGCAGCAATGTTTTGACAAAAGCCCTCTTGAGAAATTTTTTAGGACGATCATTTGACATGGCAACTCCTTTATGATGTCGGTCATAAATCCGCTGAGTGCGAATCAATTTAACCGCATACCATCCTCCAATTTGTTTGCGATCTGTCGGGGTGCACCCCTGTTTGGAATTACTAGTTATATTGTACGACCATCGGCAGAAAAGTCAAATTATCAGAAAATCAAAATTTAAGAACTGTCTCCCGGTGTAATCAGCAACCATCCGAAAATTTAACAATTGATTTGGATGACACGTGTTAAGTGCCAATTCGAAGAAAAGGTTATTAAGGGCTAACAACTCATTCACATAGCTCTTTTCATTCACAGATTAATTGCATAACATTTACGAACACGCTAGGATGTATTAATATCAATACGAGTGAGTAATCATCGATCCAATTTGCGGATTGACGCGGAGATCGAATCAGTCCTTATCCAATTATAAGATCTTTTCAGGAAACGGCACCCATATATTCAGAGCAATGAGCAAAATTCGGCACAAAAACTGGTTCCCAATTACAATTTACGTGGTGAGTTCTATTGCTATTTTGGGGGGACTTCTCTTCATCGCTGAAATCTTTTTCCCCAGCCATTCTTCTGATTTCGTTCCCACCCAAACTGATCGGATCACGCGCTTGATTTTCCAAGACCTCGACTGGAAAGATCCTCATCGACCCGGTGATACCGCAAATACGTTTCAGAAGAGAGAACTGCTATTCCCGCTAAATAAAAAAAGGGCTGCGGGTAAAGCTGAACTCGTCTATCGTGGTCTGTTCGGAAGATCCGTGTTCCAAATAGACGTGGCTATTTTAGATCTCGATCCGCAAATGTACTATTCCTATCGTTTTAATATTTCAGATGCAAAAAAAGGATTTCGGCTAATTGATCGCAATTTTAAATTAATATCCGCCAAGAAATATCAGCTAAAGGTTTGGCAACTCGAGGATTGAAGAATTGCGTATAATTACACTACGAAGGATTTGCGGTTTTTCATTTGCCGCCTTTCCTAGTTTGTAAAAGCAGTAGTGACGGCAGATCAGCGGCAAATGAAGAAAAGATTTTGCTAGCCTTGTTGAACACTCTTGAGGCTATGAGCGGTTAATTCCCTTCTATTCAAATGACAGCCCCAGTGAATAATGTTCGTATTCTGTCGCCCCGACAATATAATCCTTTCTTCCATTAAAAATGTGTGGACGCCGTTTTTAAGTCGCCTTTGGTTCTTAGTTGCGATTTGAGTCAGGTTATAAAGAGGAGCATTCAGAGTTTGAGCATCAGAACGATCTAGAAATCCGTACAACGTTTTTAGTCGCTAAGCGTTCGAATGAGATGGGATACAGGTGTAATTTTCCAGATAACGTACAAGAATAACTGAATTTATTTTAAAAGCTGGTGAATGTCAATAAAAAGAACTAAATTCGCTTCGCTCAACTCGCTTCCAGCGGGAGAATGTTGGAGGAAATCGATTCAAATCCCGGTACACTCGACGTCCTAATTAAAAAAAACAGATCGGGCTAAATATTTCCAAACTCCTGCACCGCTTCAATGAAAGCGACGATGTTTTCGATCGGGGAATAATCAATATCGTAAGCAGGTGCCAACAACAAACCTTCCGGTCCCAACGTTTCGATACGTTGGCGCACTTCGGACCGGATCTGATCCGGTGTTCCCCGGTCCCAAAGGCTGGCATTACCAACTGTCCCCCACATGGCCAACCGGTCACCGAATTCCCGTTTTATAGTGGCGGCATCCATGCAATCCGGCTGCACCGGGTTGATGACATTCACGCCGATATCCGCTAGATCTGGGATGAGCTGTGTGAAATTGCCATCGCAATGATAAAAAACCAATAATTCAGGTGATACTTCCCGGGCGGAGTTGATCACCTTGGCCAATCGATGCCTGAAATAGTGGCGCCAGGTGGCCGGGCTGATCATCAAACCGGTCGGCATGGCCACATCGTCGTCAAGAAGCAAGATATCCACACCTGCTCGGGCCAGTATACGTGCGTTTTCAATTTGAATCGTTGTCAGCTGGTCGAGTAGGTAATCAGCCAGCTCACCGCGGTGTACCAGGTCTATCATGAAATTTTCAAAGCCGCGCAAACGCCAGGCAGCCTCAAAAAGCTCACCCCCTAAGTGAGGCGGCGCTCCGGCGACAGCCAACCCTCGAGCATGCCAGCGGTGCACTTTTTTTGAGAGTCGGGAGTGACGGGTTGAATCTGACAAATTGGGGAATACGTATTTAACCAGCTCCTCCAGGGCGCGAATACTACTGAGCGGGCGAGCAGACCCCTTTTCCGGATGGTATTGCCATTCGTGGTAAGTACGAAGCTGTGACAGGCTGCCCACGTGAACATCTTCAGGGAGACTGTCCAAATAGTGCAAGAAATCATCCTGATTGTCCGGTGGATCAAATTCTGCGATGCGAATGTCCAGATCGAAGTATTCCTCGGGTGTTGCCGGGGCAATGGCATCCAGCGACTGGTCAAAGAACCCGAGGGCCTTTGGAATTCGATCTGGTCTACGGCAACGCAGCGCCTGGCATACACGTTTGCGCGAGTTCAAGGCAACTTCCTATTAAGCTGAACTTGGGCGGATCAGTCATCGTTTTTATTACATTATCCGAATTTTCGAAACCTTTTTTCTTCGGCTTGGATGTTTACAATGTTACCTGTAAACATCAAGGCGCCACCCGCCAGAACAAGCCAGTCTAAAGTTTCACCGTAGAATATGGCACCAATGCCTGCAATTAGCGGCAATCTCAAGAAATCCATTGGTACCACCACAATTGCATCAGCTATTGTCAGGGCTCGTGCCATACAGTAGTGACCGCTCAAAGCTGCACAACCAACCACAATAATCCAGGGTAACATGGCTACCGACGGTGTTGTCCAATGAAAAATTGAAGTCATAAAGCCTAAAGGCAGTTGTATGAGGGTCATGTAGAAAAGTATGGTTAGTGGTGTATCGACAAGGGCGAGCTTTCTTGTCAGGGTGTGTGACAGGGCATAACAAAATGCACCCCCGAGGACAGCCAAGGAAGCCGGACTTGTTACCGCCAAACCCGGACGCAAAATCAAAAGTACCCCCAGCATACCTAAAGTGATGGCTGTGACTCGCTCGCGGGTGATTTTTTCACCAAGCAATACAGTCGCCATTAAGACGGTCCATACCGGCACGGTAAACTCCAGCGCAAATACCTCTGCTAAGGGAATAATCGCAATCCCGTAAAACCAGCCAAACTGTCCACCAAAATGAGCGATATTTCGCAGTGCATGAACCCGGAATTCCTTAGTGACTATCTGTCGCCAATTACTGCGCCACAGCAAAAAGCTGATAATCAGCAAACCAATTACGCTTCGGAAAAAAAGAATCTGAAACGTACTCAATTGGGTCGACAGCTCCCGACCGCCAATTGCCATAGCCGCGAAAGATATCAGTGTACCAGACATCCATAAAGCCGCTATGACTGCGTTGTTGCGAGTAGTTTCCGTGAACAAGACAGTAGATGTCCTTTATTTTTACGAGGTCCGCTATTTTTCTATTTCAGACACGGAGCTCCTTGATTCTGACATTTGGAGATTCGTCGTCGGAGTCTGGATTGAATTTCAACGGATAACAGACTTTTATTGTCGGACCGAATTAAGTTGCACTCAATTCAGGTAATACCATAGCTTAACATCTTTTTGAATAGCGGATAAATGCCATTGAAACAAAAAGTTAGACATCTTCTACCCCTTGAAATGCTGCCTCATTGTCTTATACTGAAGCTATTACTTTAGTTTCGCCGCCGTTTATAACCTGTTTAAATTGAGAGAGCAATATGGATATGTCTACGTTTGCTGTCCCGGTTGATAATCGTTACCTTGAGGACTATGAACCTGGGTCGGTTCACGAGTTTGGTTCTGTTAAGGTTGAGGAAGCGGATATCATTGAGTTTGCCGGGCGCTTTGATCCTCAGATTTTACATACATCTCCCCAGGCCGCCAAGAATACGATATACGGGGGTTTGATCGCAAGCGGGTGGCATACTGCCAGCCTGATGATGCGAATGTTTGTCGATCACTATCTATCCAGTGCAGCCAGCCTGGGGTCACCGGGAGTAGATGAGCTGCGCTGGATCAGGCCTGTGCGACCAGGCGATACCCTTTCACTGAGGGTTACCGTTTCGGAAACCAAACGTTCACGTTCCAAGCCGGATCGCGGGGTCCTGTTTTCATTTATCGAGGTAATCAACCAAAAACATGATGTTGTGATGAGTATGAAGGCCGTCAATCTGCTGTTGTACCGCGAAGCGCCCTGATCTACCAACGATCGGGGCGACACTCGAAAAGAATAGGGCAGAGGCATTGCTGAGACTATTTTACCTAATGGTATTGAAACAATGACTATGGAAAAAATCTGGATTATAGGAGTCGGGCAGTTCGGACATATTGCTTTTCAAAGATTGTCGGAAGCCGGCAAAGAGAGACATTTTGTCCTAGTAGATCCCGTAAAGGATAATCTTTTGCGATGTGAGCGCCCCAATTCAGTACTTGCAGTTTCGGATGGCGTGAAATTTCTTGAAAAGCATCTTAAAAGGGGTCGTGAACCGGATTGGGTCGTACCCGCACTGCCGGTTCATCTGGCGGCTGAGTGGCTGCTGCTGCGTTTGGGGCCACGAATGCTGAAACGTGTGCCGTTACCGTCTAAAATTGAGATGCATGTCCCTAATTCCAGCCGTGGTTTGGAGGGAAACCTCTACGTGAGCCATGCTGATTTCAAATGCCCTGATAATTGTGATGAACCCCGAGATATCTGCACTATTACCCGAAAAAAACGCAAACAAAACATGTATGAGATTTTAGGAGATCTGGAGATTGAATCATTTCGGTCACTTAACATACGGAGCCACCAGTTGGGACCGGGAGTTGGGGGCTATCGTGCTGAACAGCTTTATGAACTGGCAGAAAAGGTGGAACGAGCCATTGGTCCCATCCTTGTGAGCACGGCTTGCCGGTGCCATGGGGTTGTGACCGGTCTTGAACGTTTTTAGAATCTGCTTTTAAACAAAATGACATGGAGCAAACTCGATGCCAAAAGAAAACATCATTATTTTTCAACCATACCCCCTGAAAGTGGGACAAAAGATCTATATCGACGGAGGACCGCGAAGAGGTGATTGGGAAGTCATTGGAATCGATGAAAAGAAAGTCAAACTACGCTGCCCCATCACTCACACAGAAGTTGAGTGGGCGCGATTCTGTTTCTTCGTTGAAGAGAGCGCTGATTCCCCCTGGCCTCATCCGGAATAGGGGATTCGTTTATCCAAAACGACTAAAAAAGATGTCGCAAAAGAAAAAAGATTGCGGTAGACACAATACATTAGACGAGAATGTCTTAGATTGCTGTGTAGAAATCTTTTGCTCGTTTCTTTGGATAAATGTTTTTAAATGTTGCCCATTTTAGCATCACCAGAAAGGTAAATGAGCCTGTCGCCCCTGTCAGGCCAGCAGATTGACGGCGTCCTGCATTAATCGTCCGATCGGTAAGTTGCGGGGACATGACCTTTCGGCCTCGTTGAAGTCCAACTGAGTCAAAAGCTCTTTGGTTTCAAGCGGCAACGTTTCGAAGGTGGACCGTGCCAGCTCGAGATCCTGATAGGAATGAAAATACATCAGGCAGCGCATGACATCGTTGATCGGTACATTCTTGGTCAGCACGTCTGAACAAAGTCGGCCGCAACCTGCGCAATAGTCGCTGCAGGTTTCCCTGGCGTGTTGGGCCAAAAAGGCCCGATCTGTCTGTGAAAGACGGGTTTGGTCGACCGCCGCCACAGAGTTTGTCGCCAAAATAGTGAGATTGGGCATTTGAGAGCAAATGCTGGCGATGCGCCTATCTGACCAGACAGCCATGAGCTTTGCCTGATGGTCTGTAAATCCTTTCTGCATAAACCGACCTGCCATTTTGATCTCTGACTCGCTGTCGCTTTTGACCGGGCCACCGCCCTGGGTCTTCATGGCTGTCAGACCGATCCCTGCGCGGTAGCAGGCATCAACTGCCTTATTCATGCGGGATTCATGCATCAGGCGGTAGTTGTAGGTAAACATGATACCGTCTATCCAGGGCAGCTTAGCCGCTCCCTCGAGGCACTCTTCCATGTTGGAATGTGTGCTAAAGCCGAATAATTTTATTTTGCCGGCCTTTTTCATGGCCTTTGACCAGGTTTCCAAGCTGGCTTCCATCTCATCTATACCGCGTATACCATGCACAAAAAGCAGATCCACGTAATCGGTGTGCAGCCTTTTGAGACTTTTCTCCAGCCGGGGTGTGAAATCCTTACCTCTTCTCAGTGAGAGCTTGGTTACCAGAAATACTTGCTGGCGACTATTAGGATTACGCGCGAACCAGCGACCGATACCCTCCTCGCTGCGGCCCCTGCCGTATCCTTCCGCGGTGTCCCAATAGCTGACCCCCCAATCAAGAGCTTTGGCAAGCATCAAACGATTGTTCAAAATGTCGAACATCCCTCCCAATGATAGTGTGGAGACCATTGTACCCGAGCGACCGAAGGGCTTACGGGGCACCGGCTCCTGGGGCAAGGTGATTTGGCTCAGAGCTTGGCGAGGCCGCCCTACAAAAGAACTCCCGACCGTGGCCCCAAGGCCGATTGCTGCAGCTTTTTTTAAAAAGTCGCGACGATCAGGTTCTCTAACGTTATCTTTACGGGATGACATGATGCATACCTCCTTGTCTGTGCGTTACTTGGTTGTGGAAATCGGACCTATTCGGCGCCCCGCACTCAGGTCGAAAATCGGCTTGACATTGTATCTGCTCATGATCACGTCTTCGGGGACCTGAAGGCTGGTATCACCCTTCTCTATCAAAAAACGAAGCTCAGCGTTGATTTTAAGGCCTTGGCTCAGGGCGCGCTCTATTTCACTCTGGGTTTTTCCGTAATAGCCCACAGCTTTTCTCCCATGATATGCTCGCCTTGCATCAAACCACGCTTGTGCGCTTTCATGAGGCAGCACCACAAAAACCCAATATTCCGTATTCTCAGAAGAAACAGCCTCGAGATACAACGAATACTCGGGTTTCTTTCCGTCTGCGGAGGCTCGCTCCAGGCGCTTCATTTCCAGATCTTCAATCAACCATGTGGTTGTGGCTCTAAGAGTCTTAACGAAATCCTGCACCGGTCCGAAAACGTAACCCGGCTTCTTTTCGCGGGCAATGAAGTACCCCTCCAAAAACCAGTTGGGCGGGGTGTGCGCCAACAGTCCATTCTGTTGCCTAAATGTCCGCGAGGACTCTGCAGCGACAGACATGGGAGTCAGCGTCAGACAGGCCAGCATTAGCATGGCTGCTGCTAATCGCCATATTGAGGACATAATCGCCTTCCTTTCTTTGCCATGGGTTTGTTGTTTGAATTGCGATTTGCATGGGATCCAAGAATCCCGGACTCACATCAACGCCAAATTACCATGCATGTCTATCGAATGAAAGGGTTCCGCTCAATATTTCTCAAATGCAAATTTGTAGCCAGCGTCCTTAAACCTACTCCGGCTTTCTTTTACCAAATGCTTCCTCAAATGGATTGTGAAACGGTGTGTCTCTTTTTTTCTTGTTCCGTTTGGCGCGTTTCGATTTTTTCGTAAACTTTGGTTGCCGTGGCGGTTTGGATGTTTGGGCTCCAGGATCCGATTTCATGGACAATGATATGCGGTTGCGAGCCAGGTCAATATCAATGACCCTTACCACCACCTTCTGTTGTACCTTAGCATAATCATTGGGATCTTTCACGAAAGAATTGGACAGTTCACTGATATGTACCAGACCGTCTTGATGCACACCGATGTCGACAAATGCACCGAAGGCGGTCACATTGGTGACAATGCCTGGCAATGCCATCCCCGGCTTGAGATCGGATATCTGGTTAACGCCTTTAGCGAATTCGATGTTTTCGAATTTCCGACGCGGATCACGACCCGGCTTGCCAAGCTCTGCAAGAATGTCTGTCAGGGTAGGCATGCCGATGTGATCCGTTACATACTTGGACAGCCTGATTTGCTTCCTTAAATCGGAATCCTTCATCAAATCCGTAACAGCACAGTTTAGATCCCGGGCCATGGCATCGACCACCGGATAACTTTCGGGATGAACGGCACTGGCGTCCAGAGGGTTGGTTCCAGCATGGATTCTTAAAAAGCCGGCCGCTTGTTCAAAGGCCTTAGGGCCGAGCCGGGGAACCGCTTTTAGTTCGCCTCTTGAGTCAAACGGGCCGTTTGTATTACGGTGCTCCACAATATTTGCGGCCAGTTGTGGTCCGAGTCCGGAGACATACCCCAGCAGCTCGACGCTGGCACGGTTAAGGTCCACGCCGACGGCATTCACGCAACTAATCACCACATCGTCCAGTGCCTGTTTCAACGAGGCTTGATCAACATCATGCTGGTATTGCCCGACACCGATTGATTTCGGATCAATTTTCACAAGTTCCGCCAAAGGGTCCATCAGGCGTCGGCCGATTGAAACCGCACCACGAACGGTTAGATCCAGGTCAGGGAACTCACGCCGCGCTGCATTTGATGCGGAATACACCGAAGCACCACTTTCATTTACTAGAATAACTGGTATTGCTTGTATGGCATCAATTCCGCGAATGAATGCTTCGGTTTCTCTGCCCGCCGTGCCGTTTCCAACTGCCACCGCTTCGATTCCGTGTTGCTTGCATAGTTGGATGATGATTGTCGCTGCTTGCAAAGACCGCTTGTCATTTATGTGCGGAAATATGGTGTCATAGTGCAGAAGTTTCCCCTGACGGTCCAGGCAGACGACCTTGCAGCCGGTTCGGAAGCCAGGATCAATTCCCAGCACCTTTTTGGGGCCCAGGGGTGGCGCTAAAAGCAACAGCCGTAGGTTGCGCGCAAAAACGTCAATTGCCTTTTCATCGGCTCGCTGTTTGGTGGCGAGTCGAACCTCCGTTTCCATGGAACGTGACAGCAGCCGCTTGTAACAGTCATGTACGGCGAGTTTAACCTGCATGGAGTCGGCGGCATCACTATGGACAAAAAGGGTCTCGAGCAGTGCGATAGCGTTTTCTTCCGGCGGTGCAATGCTTAAATTGAGGACATCTTCCTTTTCTCCGCGGCGCATGGCCAGTATGCGGTGGGACGGTGCGCTCGCGACGGGTTCTTGCCAGTCAAAGTAATCTTTATATTTTGTGCCGTCGGATTCCCGACCGGAAACTACCCTGGATAGAATAATGCCTTTTCGAAAATACATATCACGCATTTGCTCACGCGATCCATGATCCTCGTTGATAATTTCAGCCATAATATGTCGGGCACCCTCCAGGGCATCGTCCGGTGTTATGACGTCTTTTTCAGGATCAACGAAATCGGCGGCAAGATGAAACGGATCCAGCCCCGTCTGTTCCATAATTTTCAACGCCAGGTGTTCCAGGCCTTTCTCGCGGGCAATCGTGGCTTTTGTTCGGCGCTTCGGGCGGTAGGGTAGGTATATGTCTTCCAGCGATACCATATTCGGCGCGGAAAGCACGTTTGCCTTTAGTTCATCTGTAAGATGGCCGTGGGTTTCAAGAGATTTGAGGACGGCTGACTTCCGAGCGTCGAGTTCTTCGAGCTGATTTAAGCGGTCCCGGATTGCCGTGATGGATACCTCGTCAAGGCTTCCTGTGGCCTCTTTCCGATAGCGGGCGATGAACGGGATGGTGGCCCCTTCCTTGAGAAGGCCGATGGTAGCCTGCACACCATCTGCTCGAAGCTCAAGCTCTTTCACGATGGCTGCAATATGGTCTTGAGTCATGTTTTCCTTTCTTAACGTGATAAATTCCTGTGATAGTTAGAGCTGAAAATGCAGAGCCCTATAATGCAAATTTGCCGGGAAAGTCAAGGAGTAGATCCGCAACATTTTAGTTCTTACTCCATGTTCACATCAAGCATTTCAAATAGTGAATCTATCATTATGTACAATTGCTGCTTGAGCTTGGCTATTCGATTTCCTATATTTATACCAAACCGTATCGACAGTAATTTGAAATCTCAGACAGCTTATTTGCGCCTCAGTCTATGTCGTACGGCTCAACCGCTGGCCAAATTGATTTAAATATACAAAATCTTCAACCGCTTTTCGGCTCCTGGCAATGTGCCTGCCAGCAGGCTTCCCAAAGGTCATGCAGACAACAATTTTCTTCTCCTTCGGAACGCTTAAGATCTCTTTGACTTTAACTTCATCAAATGCACCTATCCAGCACGTCCCATAACCCAAATCACTGGCCTGCAGAGTGAAATTGGTAAGTGCAATCGTGATATCCACCATGTGCCACTTTAACGTAGGTTCGGCGACACCTGCAATGAAATACGTACAATCACCCACAAATCTCTGGTTGGAGCATGCGCTGATGAGCCGCTGCTTTAAATCGGCGTCCTTGACAAAGACGAATTCCCAGTTTTGGTAATTATTGGCCGATGGTGCCAATTGAAGCGCCTGAAAGAGCAGTTGCATATGTTCAGGTGGGATTGATGACTCCGAGTACCTTCGAATGCTTAATCGGCCAGCGATGGCTTCTTGTACATGCATTGCCATTCCTCCTTTCAACCTGGTTGTTAGGTGGCATCTAGTTTCAAGCCGTGGTTTTTAATTTTAATCTGACATTGAAAGCCTGGCCCTGGTACTAAAATTATCTACTTTCTATTCCATGTCAAATTCTTTAAAATCAAACCAATAGCCGGTGTTGCTTATGTAATCTATCTCAAATTGAACCGCCTTTATATGGTTATTTTCAATTTCCAGAAATCGTGCAAACAGCTCTCGACCCTCGGTAGGTAGCTCAGTCACCATCTTTTGATAGAAAGCACTGGTTTCAATTTCCATTTTTAGTGCCTTGCTTAGCATCTGTTGTCTGATACCGAGGAAATCTTTTTCAACCAGCGATTTAACTTTGGCAGCTTCCTTTTCGACGGTTTCCCGGGAAGGAACAGCAGATTCAAGTCTTTCGGGAATTATTTTTCCGTTAATTTCTAACTGTTCGAGCTTATGGCGAAGGTAATCGATATGACGCTGTTCGTCATCACCTAAAGTTTTAAAGATCCCTTTACCTACCTCGTCATCTACGGATGCTTCTGCTTCCCGATAGATATCGCGAATTTTGATTTCATACTCAATAGCGGTTTTGACAGCTTTTTCGATTGTCATGTTATCTCCTTTCTATTTTCTATGTTAAATCATTCTGATATATTTTGTTGTTTAATGTGTTTGCAAGATGTCCTCGGGTTCCTGCTTGACAGCGTGTATGAGTCATGTATTATGCGTATTGGTTACCTGAATTTTTCGCGAGTCGGAGGCTTCCATATTCCTATGAATTTTCATGCA
>JASFJP010000059.1:0-12541 GCA_050121225.1 Desulfobacterales bacterium | reverse complement strand
AACGCTGAATCTGTCTGACTTTATGTAGTCGTCCAGATCTGCGCGGTTTTTCCACTCCTCTATCAAACTGAAAACGTTCTTATCTTCGATGTCCCGGAAAACGTGACAACTCAGACAACCCCTCACATTTTCGGTGGGTTCAATCATTGAGAGAAGTGTTTGCATAACCTCTGTCCGCTTATCTAAAAATACATTCATGGTTATTCTGACAATGATCACGAGAATCCTCCTCTCAGCTAAGACAAGACACACGCGTTAGTATGGCTTGGAAATTTGTCCGCCCAGGCCGTTATTAAAAAAAACAAGCTGTCTTCAATTATAACTTCAAACATCATGCCAGGCAGGCCGTATTCGACTTATATTAGCCTAACAGATAGATATATAACATAATATTTTATCAAAGCGGCCGATCGATGAGGGATGAATTAGTGCAATAGCATGGTCATATATGACCCTTGGTCATATATGACCATGTTTGGCATCCTTGACATGGGGTTTATAGCTCTGCGTAAGAGAATACAAATTGACAAGCTGTTGTTTAAGGAAAGCCGCGAGGAACAAGCGAGTTTGCAGGAAAATATTCAATTAACTGTGCATGTGTATCTTAAGATGGTGGCACAAGATTTGGTTTTCGTTTAAATATCATGGCTCGATCAACAAAACGAATGGACCCCGAATGCTTATGGTTGGTGGATACCCAATTTTCGTATGCGGGCACGCAGCGTGCTGCGGTTGAGCCCGAGAATTTCTGCAGCCCCGTTTTTGCCACTCACTTTCCAATTGGTCTGCTCAAGTGTCCGGACAATATGGTCGCGCTCAACCTCTACCAGAGTTTTTTGCGGGGTCGTTAAATCCTTTTGGGGTTTCTTTAGTTCATCCACCAGGCGCAGTTTGGGCCCCGAGGAGTTGATCACCGCCCGCTCGAGGACGTTTTCCAACTCCCTGACATTGCCGGGCCATTGATAATCCTGTAAGGTATTCATGACGCTCGTTGGGATGCTCTCAATGGACTTTCCCAGCCTCCTTGAAATTTTTTCTACGAAAAACTCCACCAGCAAGGCAATGTCTTCCATCCGCTCTCTCAGCGGGGGAGCCGTAATCGGAAAAATACTTAGCCGGTACCAAAGATCTTCCCGAAACCGACCCCTGCGGACTTCCTCTTCCAGATTACGATTGGTCGCAGCAATCACCCGCACATCGACTTTAATCGTGCCGGAGCTGCCTAACCGTTCAAATTCACCATCTTGGATTACCCGGAGCAATTTGGGCTGCAGTTCCAGCGGCAGTTCCCCGATCTCATCCAGAAAAAGAGAGGCGCCGTTGGCAACTTCAAATCGCCCCAACTGTCGGGCATGGGCACCGGTGAATGCCCCTTTCTCGTGGCCGAATAGCTCACTTTCAATGAGATTTGAAGGCAGTGTGGCACAATTCACTTTCACTAAGGTCCGATCTTTACGCGGGCTCAAGCTATGAATGGCCCGGGCCACCAGCTCCTTGCCGGTTCCGGTCTCACCAAGAATGAGAACGGTCGTATCACTGGAGGCAATTTGCTCAACCTTATAGAGCACGTAATTGAGCCCGTCGCTTTGACCGATAATGTTTTCATAGTTGTATTCCAATTTGATCTCTTCTTGCAAATACGCTCTCTCGACCTCAAGTTTTTCCTTCAACTCCTTTATTTCGGAAAGTGCAGACTGGAGATTAAGCTCGGCATGCTTGCGCTCGGAAATGTCCTGAATAGAACCGGACATCCGGATAGCTTTTCCCTCAGTGTTCCAGATAGCCTGACCACGCGCGAGGAACCACAGGTAATCGCCGGATTTTGTTCGCAGGCGGTATTCGACCTTGTATGGAACACGCTCTTGAAGATGTTGTTCGATCGCAGCCCCGATAGCCTCGGCGTCTTCAGGGTGCAATCGGCTGCGGAAAGAATCTATCGTACCGGGAAACTCTTCGGTCGAGTACCCAAGGATTTCTCTGAAACGGTCCGAGTAGAATACGGTGCCCGAGAGCAGGTCCCAGTCCCAGAGGCCGTCAGTGGAGCCTGCGAGGGCCAGAAGATAACGCTGGTCACTGGTGCGCAATGCCGCTTTCGCCCGACCATGTCGCGACCTCTGGATGAGCAGCCCGACGACAAGCAGGGTCACGCTGACACAGAAAAAAGCAAGGACGATGATATGCCATTGATCAAGTGCCAAAAATGACTCCTCAGGAACGATTGTTTGTGTCGATTGAACTAATTACCATAAAAGCGATAAAATTTCAAAATAAGAAGGCAGAACCCTTTCCGGCCCTGCCTTGAATGTTCGTGTACTGCAATTCTATCTTTTTACATTCCCCTTCCACCATTTTACTTGTTCAGGTTTTCCATATTTTCCCTTATCGAACCAAATGAATGTGGCTTTTTGGATGTGAGACGCGCGGCGGATAAAACTCGCCCGCGACCCATCGTTTGGGATGCATTGTCATTTTGGGATGCCGGCGAGGTTCGTTTTCCAATGCGTTGGCTGCAGCGTTTTTTTCATAAAATGAGGCGGGTTCATAAACCCAACCCCGTGCCAGTCTTTTTTCTTCTCTTTTCAGCATGGTATATATGTAGTGACCGAAGAGTGCGGCAAGCAGCTTCGTTTTCCAACCAAATTCTTCATGAAGACTTTGAAGAACCTCGCTCATCCTTGCTGTCATCCGGTCATTGCCCTCGTACCATTTTTTCATGGCCCAAACTGCACCGGCATAGGTTGTCCGAAGCACGTTCACCTTCATAGCGAACCGTTTTTGTATGCGTTTGTCGGGATGGTTTTTATATTTTTGCCAGCCGTTGAGAGTCGTTTTTATCAAGCGGGCCAAACTCGGACCGTTCTTTTCAAAATCCTGCGCAAAAGCATTCAGCAAATATTTTTCTTCCTGGCCGTCATGGATGTACCGATGCCGGTAATTGAAGCGGTACTGCCCATGGGCATCCGCCGCTGTGATCTCAGAATCAGGAAGAAGCGTTCCTTCCTTTCGGTGCTGTTCAAAAAGAGGGGTGCCCGGAACGGGTGTATAGAGCATAAATTGATGGAAGTCTGTTTCGTGGGAGATGGCATAATCAATAATCTGACAGATGTTCTCAGGTGAGTGGTGTTCCAAACCAATGATTGAGGAACCCAGAACCCGAATTCCGTTCGATTGTAACGTTTTCACCAACAACCGCGTATCAACGCTTCGCAGCTTCGGGTACAGGCTGTTTTCGCCTTCCAGGCCCATCCATACCCACGAAATTCCTAAAGCTACCAATTGCTCAATAGTATAGGATTGCAATACGCGAGCTGAGCTAAAAACTTGCAAAAACCAGCTTTTATTGCCTTTTTTCATCAATTCAAGCAGTCGCAGCGCTCTTTTACGATGAAGGAGAAAATTTTCATCCAGCACAAAAAACGAACGAACCTTAAGTGTTGATTCAATCCTGCTCATTATTTTAAAGAGCTCATCTCCTGTTTCGTAAAAGTTGATGAATCTGCCTTTGCCACCGAACATCGCAGAAGTAGAGCAGAAGTTACAGCCTACGGGGCAGCCCACAGATGGTATCAAGATAGCGGATCTCAGGGCGGGTGAATCCGTAAGGGTGATCCCCATAATCCGAGCGCCGAAACCCGAATAGACCAGAGGATGGCGTACCGGTGTATTTTCATCCTGTCCGAGGTATTTTCTGAACCACCGAACCCCGTCTCCCCTTACAATACGATCCGCGTCGATGATCCTCGGGAGATCTGCATTATTGGCAATATGTCCGCCGATCACGATCGTCGCTTTTGGGAGGTGCTTTCTGACAAGGATACACATTTCGCGGACCTTTAAAATATTCGTCATAATGGCACTGATTCCCACAATGTCATAGGAATTGTTCTGAATTTCGAGAACAAAGCGCTCGAGAGAAGGAAAATCCAATAATGTGCAGGGTGCATCGATGTTTGCCTGAAGCATCATCAATCCAAAGGATCGGTGAAACATGCGCAGGGAAAAGCTCCCTTGGGTTCTCGTGACCTGGTTTTGGTAGAGCTCCATGGGATTGATCGCCCGGCTTCCATATTGATCGTTTTGCGCGTAAGGACCAAAAACGCTGGACAATAAAATTCTAGCCCGGTTTCCTTTAATGTGAACTGTTGATGTTGGCATCATGTTTCCTCCTTGCATTGGGCTCAAACAAAGGCTTTTTCAAAAATACGAATTTAGGATCTTGATACATTTATTCTTTATTTTCATTAAATATTCAGTGGGCGCACAAAATTTATTATTTAAATTGCCCAAGAGCATAATCAAGTTTCGTGCCATGCTCAGCTCGGTACCCATATTGCTCCTATGCCATTAAATATATTTGGAATGACTAGAGTGACAATGCTGACACCAGGGGGAGAAAGCAACCAAAAATTTGGTCAAATATGACCAAAGGTCATATTTGACCACGTTGCATGTTGTTCCGGCCATAACAAGACCAGCAAGTCGGGTGCGAATTCGAATGCGGAGTGTTTCAGGTGTCATGTATAGACCGCCATTCTAAAAGAAGTACGGCCCCATCATTTTTTGCGGAACAAACTCCAGGATAAAAAATGCGGCGGTTGTCGTGACCAATCCAATTAATGTGTTTTGAAATAAAGCACGTCCGATGATCATCTCCCAAGCATTGTGGGAATAATAAGACATCGGGTAAACTGCACCAGCAGCGAGCCATAACCACGCAATTTTTCTCTTGACATTTTCATTCACTCTCTCTAAAGTGCTCTCCTATGAGTTACGAACGGAAAAATACCTTTAAAAATTCACTTAACAATTGGTGGTGGCGCTGCTCTAAACTGGGGGCAAGCCTGCCAAGCTAAACTAATATCATAATTTAACCAACAAACCGTGGGCACCTCCAGAAGGTCCCACGGTTTTTATTTGAATATTTTCATGGCCGAGGGACCATTCGTCCCTCGGCCTTTTTTATTTGGAGACCCAAATTGAAAATAAAACCCACATTCTCAGAATTTAAGCAGATGGCGCAAAAGGGAAACCTGATACCCGTTCATCAGGAATTCCTGGCTGACACGGAGACACCGGTTTCGGCCTATCTGAAGTTGAAAGACGATTCTTACTCTTACCTTCTTGAAAGCGCTGAGGGCGGAAAGCATTGGGGACGCTACAGTTTTATCGGCTGTCTGCCTTATTTACGCGCAATAACACGCGACAGCGATATGGAGATCTATGAGGGCCATGTAAAAAAAGAATTAAAAAACGTCAGCAATCCTTTGGATGTGTTAAGGGACTTAAGCGCAAAATTCAGGCCGGTGTCTGTTAAGGATCTGCCGCCGTTTCAGAGCGGGCTTGTGGGATTTTTTATTTATGACTTGGTCAGAAAGTGGGAACATCTTCCCAATATGTCTCCCGCTGCCAGAATACACCCGGAAGCCGTTTTCATTGCTTGCCGTCATTTGATTATATTCGATCATTTCACCCACACAATAAATGCAGTAGCCGTCGCCTATCTTGGCAGAGACGCAGATCTAAAAACAACTTACGATCGGGCATGTGAGGAGGTCGCGCAGACGATTGAAAAGCTTCAGAGTCCCCTGCCTTCCATTGCGCAGGAAAAATCGATCTCGCTTTCTGATCTAAAACCAAATTTCTCAAAGTTAGACTTCGAGGATGCCGTCCGCAAAGCCAAGGATTACATCGTTGCCGGTGAAGCGATTCAGGTAGTCCTCTCACAGAAATTTTCAGGAACGGTATCCGGCGAAGACTTTACCCTATATCGTAACCTCAGAAGTGTGAATCCTTCGCCTTACATGTTTTACCTGAAGTTCGGAGATATTAAAATGATCGGTGCCTCTCCGGAAATACTGGTGCGGCTGACGGACGGGAAGATCGAACTTCGCCCCATCGCCGGCACCCGGCCCAGGGGTGCAACACCTGAGGAAGATCAGGCACTGGCAAAGGATCTCATGGCCGATCCCAAAGAACGTGCCGAGCATATCATGCTGGTTGATCTGGGAAGAAACGACGTCGGCAAGGTAGCTGCTGCCGGTTCCGTTGAAGTCCCGAGACTTATGCAAATCGAGCGCTATTCTCACGTGATGCATATCGTATCCCGGGTAGAAGGCATCTTGAAACCGGGCGCGGACTGCTTTGATCTCTTTATGTCCACATTTCCGGCCGGAACCGTCAGCGGCGCCCCTAAGATCCGTGCGATGGAGATTATCAGTGAACTGGAACCCTGCGCGCGGGGTTCTTACGCCGGGGCGATCGGCTATTTTGGGTTCAACGGAAACATGGATTTTTGCATCACCATCCGCACAATTACGATCAGCAAAAACATGCTTTCCGTCCAAGTAGGTGCCGGTATCGTTGCCGACTCGTCTCCCGAAAATGAGTATGAGGAGACACTCAAAAAGGCCGGCGCAATGTTTAAAGCCATCGAAAAGGTGAAAGACAATGATTTTGCTAATTGATAACTATGACTCCTTTACCTACAACCTGGTCCAGATACTGGAACAGCTTGGTCAGGAGGTCAAGGTCTTTCGAAACGACCGGATCGACATTCAGAGCATCGAAGTGCTGCAACCTTCAGCCATAGTGGTCTCCCCCGGACCAGGCACCCCCGCCAATTCGGGGGTTTCCATTGAGGTCATCGATCATCTGGGGCCGAAGATTCCTATTCTGGGCGTATGCCTCGGACATCAGGCCATTGCGGCATCTTACGGCGCAGAAGTCGTGGGGGCAAATCGTATTATGCACGGCAAGACTTCCATGATCTTTCACGATGGTCGCAGCATCTTTAAAGACCTGACCAATCCGTTTGAGGCGGTGCGTTACCACTCACTCATCGTTCACAAAGACACGGTGCCCGCCAGTCTTGAGGTGAGTGCTTGGACCGCGGATGGTGAAATCATGGGCCTGCGGCACCGTGAATATCCGGTGGAGGGTGTCCAGTTTCACCCTGAATCTATTTTGACGAAAACGGGAATCAATATTTTACAAAATTTTTCAATGAATGGAGGGAAATACGATGATTAAAGAACTTATTTCAAAAGTCGTTAAAGGTGAGGATCTCACAGAGGCTGAGGCGGAAAAGGCCATGGAGGAGATAATGACCGGGACCGCCACACCGGCGCAGATCGGGGCGTTCATTATCGCCTTGAGACTAAAAGGTGAGACCGTTGATGAGATTACCGGTGCGGCCAGGGCCATGCGGGCCAAAGCCACAAAAATAAACGTCAATAATCATTTGATCAACCTTGACCGCGATGAGATCAATATCGATGATGAGACGATTCTCGATATTGTGGGTACCGGTGGTGACGGAACCCGGACGTTTAATGTCTCCACCACAACTGCATTTGTCGCTGCGGGCGGTGGTATAAAGGTGGCCAAGCACGGCAACCGGGCTGTCTCCAGCCTATGCGGAAGCGCGGATGTGCTTGAAAACCTGGGCGTAAATCTGGATGCCACCAGCACCGATGTAGAGAAGTGCATCAATGAGATCGGCATCGGATTTCTCTACGCCCCTATTTTTCACGGGGCAATGAAACATGCTGCCGCACCCAGACAGGAAATTGGTATCCGCAGTATTTTTAATCTCCTTGGCCCCGTGACCAATCCGGCCGGAGCGTCGGTTCAAGTGCTGGGCGTCTATGAACAGAGCCTGACAGACAAGATCGCTCTTGTCCTGAAACGGCTGGGAACCAAAGAGGCCTTTGTGGTCTGCGGTGAGGGAACATTTGACGAAATCAGCATCTGCGGACCGACCAAGGTTTCGCATCTGAAAGATGACAATGTAAGCACATTTCAGATGACGCCGGAAGAGTATGACTTCAAAAGAGCCCATCTGGAGGATATTGTCGGCGGCGATGCAAAAGAAAATGCAAATATAGTCCGACATATTCTAAATGGTGAGAAGGGTCCCAAAAGAGATATGGTCTTATTGAATGCATCTGCAGCTTTTGTTGCCGCAGGGTTATGTGATAATTTTAATGAAGGTATCGAGATCGCAGCAGATTCCATAGATTCCGGCAAGGCTTCCGCTAAGCTCGAGAAATTGATTGAATTCACGCGCCAGTGCAAACCCTTTGTTCGCAGCGAACCTTAAGGAGAGCCGAATGCATCATCGACTAACACAGATACTGGCCGAGAAACAGACTGAAGTGGCCAGGCTCAAAAAGTCAATGCCATTCAACAGTGATGAGGAACGACAGCCTCTGAGAGATTTTAAGGGCGCCATATCAACACCGCAAAAGATCAGCCTGATCGCTGAGATCAAGTTTGCCTCTCCTTCAGCCGGGCTCATCCGCAAAAAGGCCGACCCAATCCCTATCGCTCGCATCTATCAAGATGCCGGGGCGGCAGCGATCTCTCTGCTTACGGATCAGCGATTTTTCCAGGGCGATCTAAAGCAACTTCCGCGCCTGAAAAAGACCATCTCTTTGCCCATACTGCGAAAAGACTTTATCATCGATGAGATTCAGGTTCGGGAAGCTTTTTTTTACGGCGCCGATGCGATTCTGCTAATCGCGCGTATTCTAACACAGCAGCAATTAGCAGACTTAACGTTTCTGTGCCGGGAATTGGGCATGGCTCCATTGACCGAGATCCATGGCAGGGATGATCTTGAAAAAGCCATGGCCTGCGGTGCCGAGATCATCGGGATCAATAATCGCGATCTGGATAGTTTTATGGTCGATATCAATACAACCTTTGAGCTGGCACCCCTGGTGCCGGATAACTGCATTGTCGTCAGTGAAAGCGGCATCGAAAATGAAGGGAATATCCTGTCTTTAAAAGAAAGCGGCATTCATGCCGTTCTGGTTGGTTCGTCATTGATGAGAAGCAAGGATCTGGCGCTAAAGACAAAAGAAATCGTCGACGCCGGTAAAATGCCCGATGGATAAAGTAAACGTAAAGATCTGCGGCATAACCAATTTAGAGGATTCATTGATTGCGGTCGAACTCGGTGTCAACGCCCTTGGTTTCATCTTTGCTCACAGTCCAAGGCGGATTACACAGCAACAGGCGCGTGACATTATTAGCGCTATTCCGCCTTTTGTAACGACGGTGGGCGTCTTTGTAAATGAAGGGCTCGCCGCAATTAAGGAGGTTAAACATTACTGTGGGCTTGATCTGGTTCAACTTCACGGAGATGAATCTCCGGACCTCTGTCAGGCGTTGATGCCCTATACCATAAAGGCGCTCAGGATAAAGGATAGCGTGAGCCTCACATCAATTAAAGCCTATCACGGAAAGGTCAGGGCCCTGCTTCTAGATACCTATTCAAAAGAAAAAATGGGCGGTACCGGGAAGACTTTTAACTGGAACCTTGCAATAAAAATCAAAAAAATGGGAATTCCGATCATTCTCTCAGGTGGGCTCGGACCATCAAATATTGATCTGGCCATTCACACTGTAAGGCCATATGCGGTTGATGTGAACAGCAATATTGAAGAGTATCCCGGTAAGAAGAATCATATTCTGATGAAAGATCTGATGGAAAAGGTGAGTAGAGGAGAATTTATTGATGATTGAAAGACGCTATTACGGAGAATTCGGAGGAGCTTTTATACCCGAAATACTGGTTTCGACCTTTGAACAAATTATTGCGGCTTTTAACGATGCGAAAGCCGATCCCGATTTCTGGAAGGAATATGAAGATCTTATGTCCACCTATTCGTGCCGCCCAACCCCGCTCACATTTGCAGAAAACCTCACAAGGCATTTTGGAGGACCACTCATCTACATCAAGCGAGAAGACTTGAATCACACTGGGGCCCATAAGGCCAATAACGTCATGGGACAGGGGCTTTTGGTAAAACGTATGGGAAAACGCCGCGTTATTGCCGAGACCGGTGCCGGTCAGCATGGGGTGGCCACTGCCACTATGGCCGCTAAATTCGGATTTAGTTGCACAATTTATATGGGAGAAAAGGACGTTGCCCGACAGAGACCGAATGTCTTCTGGATGGAGCGACTCGGCGCCCGTGTCATCGCCGTTAAAGATGGTACAAAAATATTAAAAGACGCCATTAATGAGGCATTGCGCGACTGGGCCGCAAACATGGACGATACCCACTATGTCCTTGGAACGGCTTGCGGAGCTCATCCGTTTCCTGAGATGGTTTCATATTTTCAATCAATTATCGGGCGGGAGGCCCATCGCCAGATCGTGGACTGCGAAGGCAGACTTCCCAGTCGCGTTTATGCTTGCGTTGGAGGTGGTTCCAATGCTTTGGGAATCTTCGGCGACTTTTTGGATGATCCGGTAGAACTGGTCGGCGTAGAGGCGGGAGGCAAGGGTCTGGGCACAGGTCGGCATGCGTCACGATTGGCGTCCAAAGACGGTACCCCTGGAATAGCTCAGGGGTATAAAACCTATTTTCTGCAAAACAGCGAGGGGCAGATGAAAGAGACACACAGCGTGGCAGCAGGTTTGGATTATATCGGCGTCTCACCGATCCTTGCCGCGCTGCGAGAGGATGGCAGAGTGCGGTTTGAGGCTGCCACCGACCAGGAAGTATTGGACGCCTTTTCACTGACACTTAAAAAGGAGGGACTGATTCCAGCCTTGGAAGCAGCCCATGCCTTTGCCCAGGCATTTAAGGAAGCCCCTGATCTTGGGATGCACGATATCATTCTGATCAACCAGTCAGGCAGGGGCGATAAAGACATATTCACTGTAGCCGATGCCTTTTCTGACCCGCAATGGTTTAAATTTATACAAAAAAAGGCCGAGGAATATCATGTTTGAATCGTACCTGAGAAGCAGACTGAATCAGAAAGATATTCTATTGATGACCCATATCGTCCTGGGGTATCCGTCTTTTGAAAAAAATTTCCGGATTATTGAAAAAATGGTTCAAGCTGGGGTTGATTTGATGGAGTTACAGATCCCCTTTTCCGAGCCAACCGCCGATGGTCCTGTTATTGTTCATGCCAATCAGAAGGCTCTGGAAAATGGGGCGAGCGTTACGGACTGTCTCAATCTTGCCGAAAAGGCTGCCCAAACCTTTGGCATACCTTTTCTCATCATGAGCTATTATAATATCCCGTTCAAATACGGCGTGAAGCGTTTTGTAAAAAATTTATCGAATTACGGCCTTCGCGGTGCCATCATACCTGATCTCCCTCCCGAAGAGGGCCAGGAATATCTGGATGCTATGGAGGCGCATAATCTTGCCCCCATCCTTCTTTTTTCGCCGACGACCTCCTCTGATCGGATGAAATACATCGCCTCTTCTGGGAGGGGTTTTATCTACTGCGTTGCAAGAAGAGGGGTTACCGGCGAAAACACCAATTTTTCTGTAGAATTGGCGTCCTATCTCAGAAACTGCCGCAAGAGCACATCCCTTCCCTTAGCCCTTGGTTTTGGGATCAAAAAAAAATCCGATATGGATTTCCTGAAAGGCAAAGCGGATATCGCCGTTATCGGCTCACAGGCCATAAGGGTAATGGAACAAGAAGGAGTTGCTGCCGTGGAAAATTTTATCCGAGGCCTGCGTTAAAGGTACTTACAACAAAGTTGCAATTTTCGTAGTGGTGTCAAAGGCATATATTGGGACAATTCTTCGGTCGACATTTCATCGGGAAACTGCACTTTGATCTGGGTCAGCGAGTCGACCACATTATTGGCGTGGGGGGCGACTCCCAGGACACCCACCTTGCTGCCATGCTCCAGTTTAATCTTGCCCAGCATGAAATCGGTGACAAACTCGCGTTCCTTGCGCAGGATCTTTTTCCAGACCTGTGGCGTGGCCGCCATCAAGTAATCGGCTTCTTTGGTCACATCTGCTTCCTTGAAAAATTCCAGCCTGGTCAGCTGGCCTTCTTCAAAAAAAGCACCGAAAATGATGTCCCGGTCAATGCCCCACTCCGGCTCGGCTTTGACCCGATAACACATTTTGGCCGATAGCTTTTTTAACTTTTCCTGCAGCTCCGGGTTGGCTTGATACAATTTAGCGCTCTCTTCAAGCCATTGATGGGTGCAATACTGAACAGTTGCCATAATTCTACCTCCGTTTTTTTAGTCTTGGTTCTTATCTTAATTTATAGTCTATTTACCGGTTAATCTGCCTGTTCCATTTTTGCGACGACCTCATCCCGCAGGGCTTTTTTGAAGAGCTTTTCGGTCACCGTCATCGGCAGTGCGTCCCTGAATTCAACAGACTTGGGCACAGCATAGGGGGCCAGGTGCTCGCGGCAAAAATCCTGGATTTCATCGGCCGTCACTTTTTCCTTATGGTCGTCTTTGAGCTGAATGACGGCCATCACCCTTTCACTGCCGGGGGTATCCGGATCCGGAACGCCGATGGCTGCCGCCATGTGCACCGCCGGATGCCGATAAAGCACCTCATCAACGGTAGTTGTGTACACCTTCATGCCCGAGATGTTGACCATGTCCTTTACCCGATCGCTTAAATGAAAATACCCGACTTCATCCATAAAGGCGATATCACCGGTATGCAGCCACCCATCGGCCGTCAGCCCCGCGCCGGGCTCCGGCCAGTAGCCTTTCATGATCTGGGGACCCCGCACCACCACT
>JASFJP010000058.1:0-12694 GCA_050121225.1 Desulfobacterales bacterium | reverse complement strand
CTGTTTTCATTATCTTAATTTTCCTCTTGGGTGTTTTTTATCTTTCCGGCACGTTTTTATATACTCGTATTTCTGCTTTTGCAGCCGCATATCCCAAGTATCATACACGCATGACCGAATTGATCGCCACCATCACCAACCAGCTAAATCTATCATTTGATCCGCTGGCTGGCTTCAACTGGGGCCAAAGTGTTGGACGTTTTTTAGTGACGCTATCAGGTTCCATCTTCGCTTTTGTGTCAAAGCTGGTTTTGGTCGTGATATTTCTATTTTTCATATTGCTTGGCAAACCTTACTTCAAATATAAAATTCTAAAATCCTTCTCACAGGAAAACGCCAATCAGATCAGCCAGATCGCCTTTTCGATTACCGCTCAGATACGTCGCTATCTGTTAATTCAATTTGTTATCAGCTTTGTTACCGGCATTTTAGTGTGGTTTGCATTGATGCTAATCGGGGTAGATTTTGCTGTCACCTGGGGTGCAGTGGCCTTTTTCCTGAATTTTATCCCTACCATCGGTTCGATTGTCGCATCAATTCCGCCGATTCTACTGGCCCTAGTACAATTTTACCCGAGCTTTTGGCCCGGAGTGATCGCCGCTGTGTCACTGATAACGATACAGCTGAGCATGGGCAATGGAATTGCACCCAAAGTTCTGGGAGATCAATTGAATCTCAGCCCGGTGGTAATCCTGCTATCACTTTTGTTCTGGGGTTGGTTGTGGGGAATTGTCGGAGCCCTGCTTTCAGTTCCGATTGCCGTGGCAATTAAAATCGTTTGTGATAATATTGCTACCCTGCATCCGGTCAGTGTAATGATGGGCTCTGGCAAAAGCTACCGGCGTGAATTCAACAAACTACAGAAAAGCTTTCCGAAAGTCGGAAGTATTATCAATCCTAAGCAAAATCGGGAAGAACGAAATTAGGCTGCCGTGGCTACCATCCAGCTTGCTTCTTAAGCGACTTCAGTGTCAGAACGAAACATGCTTTCAGGGTATCATTTACGTTCTGGCCGGTTACAGCGCTTGCCGCAAAGGAAGGCGCTTTTAGCTGCCGGTTATAGATCTTCTCCATCTCGTCCACGGCCATTAAGGGTACCCCCTCCTTGGCAAGATCGCGTTTATTGTATTGCATCACGAGCGGGATTTTCAAGATACTCAAACCATAGCCTTTCAAATTTTCCGCAAGATTTTTCAGGGCAATGATGTTTTTCTCGTGACGGATACTCAAGGAATCGGCAACAAAAACCACACCATCGACTCCTTTTAAGACCAATTTGCGTGTTGAATTATATTTCACCTGACCGGGGACCGTATAAAGCTGCACCCTGACATCACAACCTTTGATTTTGCCCAATTCCATAGGTACAAAATCAAAAAAGATGGTTAAATCACCTTTGGTTTTGATGGAAACCATTTCATCGGTCATGAGCCGTCTGCTGTTTTGAAATATATATTCCAGGTTGGTTGTTTTTCCACATCGACCCGGACCATAGTATACGATCTTGCACTCCACTTCCTTTTTTTTCAAATTAATTATCGCCATAATATCCAAACAGTTGACTATTCGGTGAACATGAGTGAAACCAACAAAATTTCAGGATCCCGTATGTCATTTATGATACTTTAGTTATTGAATTTTTTATATTTTAATAATTATAGAAAAACTGTGTTGATTGTGTCAAGCTGGAAGATTGCTCTATGATTATAAAAAAACCGGGAGCATAATGCTCCCGGTTTTACATATTGATGATTTATGGGCACGGAATCCTAAAGAACTGAAGAAAGGTGTATTAATCTTCCGATCCAATCCTGTAGCTGAGTCTAATTTTCATATTCACTGCTTCTGGAAGCTGCAACATCAGTTTCGAAGGCTTCTTCATCGCCAATGCCCAGAGCTTGGTCGATAATGCTGAAGGCTTCGTCAAGCTCCGCCTCTGTAATAATCAGAGGGGGGGCAATCACCAGAGTATCGTACCAAGCGGCCATGTAGACCCCATTCTTCATGGATTCTCCGGCGATTTTAGCTGTCATCAGGGATTTGCCGCTGAGCTTTTCGGCTTTAACATCAAAAGGTTCTTTGGTTTTTCGGTTTTTCACGATTTCCAAAGCCCAAAAATGACCAATACCTCTAACATCACCAATGCACATATGCTTATCGGCCAATTCATAAAGCTTCTGCTTTATGTGTTCGGCTGATTTTTGCGGCAGGCCACTATCAAATAACTTTTTATATTCGGCAATGGCTGCTGGTATGGCCGAAGCTGCCAGTGCATGATAGGCATATGTGTGGCCATGGCAAAAGAGTTCATTATCGAAGAATTTTGACACGGAATCTACCGATGCTGTGACGGCAACCGGTGTGTAGGCAGCGCTGGCACCTTTAGCAGTCGTCAGGACGTCGGGAGTGACATTCCAATTTTCCATTGCAAAGGCTTTTCCGGTGCGGTACCAGCCGGACATAACTTCATCGGCGATTAGCAGCACATTGTTTTCGTCACAGATTTGCCTCAGAATCGGAAAATATTCCGGAGGGGGCACAATACGGCCGTTGGTTCCCACAACCGGTTCTACGATGATCGCTGCGACATTGCCTTCTTCTTTAATCATATAATCCAGATACCTGGCGCACTGCACCTTGCACTCGGGATAGGCTATACCGAATGGACAGCGATAGCAGTAGTTGTCCGGAGCAAAACATACCCCGTCTACCACGGTTCGGGCCAATTCGGCATACCAGCGACGCGGATCTCCGGTCATTGCAGCTCCGGCCGGAGTAGCACCGTGATAGGAGTGATAGCGAGAAATCACTTTGTAAGCCGGAAATTTTGACTGTCTCACCATTTTCAATGCTGCTTCATTGGCTTCGGTTCCGCTTGTTGAGAAAAATAACTTGGTGAGATTCTCAGGCAAAACCGAACCTAATGCTTCTACTGCTTCCATGGCGGCTTCAGTTACGAATCCCGGTGCGACATACGGCAACTTCTCAGCCTGCTTGGTAATGGCCTCAATGACTGCTTTGTTTTTATGGCCGAGATTTGTGCACATCAGCTGAGATGAGAAGTCGATGTACGGCTTGCCTTTGTCATCGTAAAAATAAACCCCTTCAGCATCACTAACAAGTAACGGGGTTGACCAAGCGTTTTGGCGGTTCCAGGTACCGTACGTATGCTCTGTCATTTTCTTAATCTTCTCAGTCACATCTGTCATAACGGTTACTCCTTATTGATTGCGTTTAATCAGTTGAACCTGCTGGTTGTTCTCCGATGGCCGGTCAGGCGCTGTATCCGACAGGTAGCGGGTTGAGGCCGGTTTGGGATCGTCGCATAAGCGCTCATACATTGAGTTCTTAGGCGGAAGTCTAGAGGGCGGTCAGTCGCTCCCTGTGGACTTTATGTTTTTTACATATCGTCTTTAAGGCACGGGAAACCTCCGGCAGTGCCTTAATTTTCGTGGCAGCCTCAGTGTAATAACGCTCCGCCCTGTCCACCAGGCGATGAGCTGTTGTGAGCGCATCTTCAAGGCTCATAGTTTCTGCCGCTGAGCATTCCTCACAAAAAGGTTCTCGCGTAAAACCACTGATCGGTTCTAAAATCATTTCGGTTACATTTTCTCGGCGGGTCCGCTGAACATTCTTCATATTCTTATTTGCGTCAGCGGCGAATTGCTCAAACATTATCCGGTGTTCGGCACATGCAGGATTTGCGGCGACAGCTGAATAAAACGCCTGGTCCTGCTTCTCCATCTCTTCAGCGAAATTGAGTATACTCCCAAAATTTTCAAGAGGCATAATTGTCTCCTTATTTTTGGAATCGGTTTTAAAACCAGCGTTGAATAACGACCTTCGTATCTGTAAAGAATTTAAAAATCTCCTGTCCATGCGCTTTGATGTCACCAAACATCGAATTTCCGGCACCACCAAACGGGAAAAAACTCATGGGTGCGGCAATACCGATATTAATGCCGATCATACTCGGCAAAACACGGTATTTAAATTCGCGGGCGGTCGCACCGCTGCTTGTGTATATGCAGGCTGCATTACCGAATCCACGAGTATTAATTAAATCGATCACATCATCGAGATCCTGACAGCGCACAACGCTGACAACGGGGCCGAAAATTTCCTCTTTGGCAATGGTCATATCCGGTTTGACATTGTCGAAAATACATGGGCCGATGAAAAAGCCGTTTGGATAGCCTTCAACACTGCAATTCCGGCCGTCCAATATCAAGTTCGCGCCTTCCTCAATTCCTTTTTCAATGTATCCCAAAACGCGTTCCTTGTGAGCCCCACTAACGACAGGCCCCATGCTTGTCTGTTCGTTGAGGCCATCGCCAACTTTTACCGATTGAGCCGCAATTTTGAATTTTTCAACAATTTCGTCTGCGGCGTCTCCGACGGCGGCCAAAATTGCCCCCGAAAGACAACGTTGTCCGCTGCAGCCATAATACGAGGTTATCAATGATGGCATACCGGCATCCAGATCGGCATCCGGCATGACGGCCACGATGTTTTTTGCACCACCCAACGCCTGAACGCGCTTGCCGGTTTCACCGCAGCGCTGATAAATATATTTCGCTGTCGGTGTTGAACCTACAAAAGAAATTCCCTCGATATCCGGATGATCCAGAAAACCGTTGACGACATCACGGGATCCATGAACCATGTTCACCACGCCTTCCGGAAAGCCAACCTCATCCATAATTTCAAAGATTTTAGTCTGGGTCATCGGAACCTGTTCCGACGGTTTTAGGATGAACGTATTGCCGCATACAATAGCATACGGTAGAAACCACCACGCGACCATGCCCGGAAAGTTATACGGTACGATAGCCGCGAAAACGCCCATGGGTTGGGGATGTCCCATGCAATCGATGTCTTTGGCGATATCCTCTAACGTATATCCGCACATCAACGTTGTCACTCCGGTTGCATGCTCGACGTTTTCGATCATACGCCGAACTTCACCCCGGGCTTCATCGATGCACTTGCCTTGCTCGGAAGTCAGGACCCTGGCAATTTCTTCAAAATTTTCTTCGAAGGCATCTTTGAGTCTAAACAAATAACGGGCACGTGTTAAGGGCGGAGTCGTACGCCAATCCCAGTAAGCTTCTTTAGCAGCTTTAACCGCCTTATCGACATCAGCTGCGGTTCCATAGGCAACCTGGGCGATTTTTTCACCCTTAGCCGGATTCCATACGTCACCAAAAGTCGTGGAGTTGGATTCCACCCAATCACCGTTGATGTAGTTTTTCATTAGTGGCAGTGACATACCGTTTCCTCCTTTGCTGGTTTGGTATAGTTGATAAGTGTCAATATATGCAAGTTAAGGAGATCGTTTGATTTGTTAAAACGGTTTACATTAGCAATTTTGAGTCACTTTAGGCAATTGATATTTTTTTGTCAAGATAATTTTTGTGTTATACTACGAAAAACATAAAAATTGTACTAACTATTTACGGATAAAATAAATTTTTATTTAAAAAAAAACGGTATCAAATAAATATCTGTTGAAATATGCTTTTTTAGATGGTAGGAATACTAAGAGTAATCCGCTTGCGGTGAAACGTGTGAATAGGCGTTACCCGGCTCCGCCCCATCGGATTCCTTCATTTTTCATTCGAGATTCAACATTCCTCAGAGGGGAGGAAAATATGAAGCGAAATAATTCATCGGGCAGGAAGAAGGCACTTGATCAGCTCGACTGTCAAATGATCGAGTTGCTGCAGAAGGATGGACGTATTTCAAATACCGAGATCGCTAAAAACATCGGCATATCCGAAGCTACTGTTCGAACGCGTCTGAACCGTCTAATTCAAGAAGAATATATTCAAATCGTAGCCGTAAGCAACCCGATTAAATTGGGTTTTAAAATTGTCGGCAATATCCGGATTCATGTTGAAATCAAGAAAATGGACAGGATCATCAGAGAATTGAAAAAGTTGAAACCACTGTGGTTCGTTGTTCAAACCACAGGTGGAACCGGCATCGACACCGAATTTGTGGTGAAGTCCCTCGATGAGCTCAATGATTTAATATTCGAGAAAATAAATAAAATTGACGGGATAATCAAAACCGAAACATCCTTGTTTTTAAAGTACATCAAGAGGCAATACGATTGGGGCACCGCCCTGTATTAGGCACAGGTATTCCACTCAATCAGACTCTACCTAAACTCAGGTCTTATTAAGCACACACAGGTGGAAAATAAAGTGGTTGAATGGCAAAGTGCAGGGAGAATTGCACATAGCGTATGAAAAACGGATTCTTTTACTTTTATTAGCTATGCGCTTTGCATTTTCGCCTACGAAAAATATCGCCAACTCTGAGCCGCATTGGGAAAAGGATCTTTTCCGATTACCCGTTAGGCTCCACCGACGCCATATTCCGGCTCACCCATCGCACCCCAAACTTCTTTCCATTTGCCTCGCATCTCAGTAATTTTACCTTCAATAGCATCTTTATCAGGCGCCCATTCCGCCGGACATTCGCGGGCAAGAAGCTCCAATCGCTCATTGAGATCATCTACGATTGAATTGAGTTCCTGAAGCAAGGGGTCAACCGTTTTTTTATCTTCACCGGACATGGAATCCGCTTTACGAATGACATCGTAGAGTTTTGCTTTCCAACCGTTAATTTCAACTCCCACGCTGTCGCAATATGATTTGACGTCCATAATTTTCACCTTTCAATCCAATAAAAACCACACTCATAGACATCCTGCCCATAACCCTATAGCTGATTCTGGTAATGTCAATTCGCAAGCTAAAGAAATCAAATGTTTCTTTTCTTAAGCAGGCTATTTTCAATGGCGTTGATCCACTGCGGAGGATAGGGTACTTTAAAGGCGACCGTGTCTCTCTCATTCTTTGCATTGAGATAATCAATTTTGACAAGCGATTGATGCAGGTTTACGCCTTTATGCGATCTGTCATGGTACACCCGCGCTATTTGGGAAGCCGGTATATCCAATTCCAGTTTTTTAACCCGACTGCGATAAAAAAGGCGGTCGGGGAGCAACAAAAGAAATCCGCTGCTTTTGCGAGGCTTACCCGCTTCGGTTGCGCTTCCGAAAAAATTGACACCGAAACTGACGGCTAACACTTTTTGATTGCCGAACCGTCGGTCAATCCATTTGCGATCCTGCCAGCGAATCCAGGCAATATAGGCCATGATCCCGAAGAAGACCACGGCAATGACCAACCACTGCTGTTGCTTTAAAATCTCCACCATTATTTGAATTCAGATAAAGAGATAATGAGTTTCTTCCTGGCTAATTTGTGGCGATAACCACCGATACTGCCCATGGCCGCCAGAAGGGAGTCCGCGATTTCTTCATCGCTTTTTCCCTTTTGGCGATAGTTGCGGATTTGATCGGCATTTAGTGCCACCAGTTCTCGAAAACCCTCTCGGTCCCGTGCATAAAAGACGAAAAATCCCAAGACAAAAACCAGCACGGAGGATATCACGGCCACATAAAAATCGTCCTTAGGATCGGGGATAAAAGGGCGCAGCAAACTATCAGGATTGCCGGTATTCAGCAGTGAATACATGGCAACCAACCCGATCAAGATCATGAGACCATAAATAATGTACATAACAGATTTGGGCAATGATTGGGTACCTTAATAAAAGTAGGACACAGATTAACACAGATAAGCACAGATTGTAAAATTTAGGTATTCAGAAATTGAAAATGGGGAAACGCCTCGACAGCGACTCCCCATTGTAATGGTTAATCAAGTGGGATTTAGACGGGTCGCATCTCACCTTCCTTCATGGCGGCCCATGCTGCTTCGGCTTCCTCCCAGGCCTCCTCGGAAGCTTCTTTCTCCCAGACCTCCAACCCGCGTTCAGCCCGGGTGGCACCCGGCAACAAGTTATCCAGCGCAATACCAACTATCGCGGTCACGGCCATACCGGTACTCAGGATAGCCTGGAAAATGTTACCGATGACATTGATAAAGCTCCCGGGCGAGCCCCAGGACAGCGCACCACTGACTATTTTTGCGGTTGCAACGTCATAATGCGGTGTGAACCAGAAGGGCACACTCAGACCGGCAAAAAAGGACAGCCCGATGATGAACAGGTTGCGGGAATTGTTCAAATTGACGATCTGCAGGTTTGAAAGACCCACCGAGGCAATCATGCCAAATAGCCCCACAAACATGGCACCCACAACGGGCATGGGCAGCGTGGCCAATACGGCACCGAACTTCCCGACAATGGGAATGACCAACATAACCAACGCGCCGCATCGAACAACCCTTCGGCTGGCAACTTTGGTCAATCCGATGGAGCCGATGTTTTCCGAGTAGGTGGTGGTTCCGTTACAGGTTTGCAGAATTCCGGCTACCAAACATCCGAGTCCTTCTGCACCCAGGCCCCTGGAAATCATGCGGCCTGTCGGCACCGGTGCCTCGGAAATACGGGCACAGGCATAATAATCACCGATGGATTCAATCATGGAGGCCAGGTAACCGGCCAGCATGCCGAAAACGCCGGCCCACAAGGTTGCACTGCCAAAATCCGGGACACCCCATTTAAACGGCACCATCGGCTTGAAACTGATCCAAGCCGCATCAGAGATCAATTGGAGTTTACCGGCCAAATTTGCGGCATTGCCGGCGGGGATCAGGCCGGTAATTGTGCCGAGCAAAGAAAATATCCACCCGGTTGCAATGGCCAGCAGTACCGGGAAGAGCATAAATACCTTGGATTTATGTGAAAACACCTGGGAATAGAGAATCAAGGCGATCAGGGTGATCAATGAAATCACCCAATTGGTGGCCATCCAGGGCGCTCCGATCCCAAAAAGCGCCAAACCGATCATGGCGATAGTGGGTCCGATGACGATGGGGCTGATGATTTTGCGTACCTGACCCATAATTCCGGTATATCCCAGAACAATTTCCACCACGGATGCAATCATAATAGCGCCGGCAACTTCCTGGATCTGGATCTGCCAAAGAGGTTCCGGACCGGCTAGCTTCTTGGCCGCCACCAAACCAATAATCGCGAATGTGGGGCCCAGAAAAGAAAAAGTGCCGCCTTGAATAACCGGCAGTCTATTGCCGAGCGGCGACTGTTGGATTAAGGTGCAGAGTCCCGAAGTAAAAAAAATGGTTGAGATCATTAAGGCAAGTTGATCGCCCGGCAGTCCCATGGCGCCGCCGACGATGAACGGAATCAGTACCGTAGCGCCGAACATGGTCAGATATTGCTGAATTCCGAGCAGCACCGCCAGCCCCCATTTGGGCTTGCTGCCAAGCGGATAAACGATCCAATGCTGCTTTTCCTGCGTTTGTTCTTCACTCATTATCTCTCCTCCTCCTTCTGGTTGTCCCCTCCATGGGGAATGTTAATGATGGTTTTCGCCACCTCCTTCATCCAATAAATTTACCCAAAATTCGCTTAACGAAGTAGACAGGGCTTGCAACCGGTGAAACAGTTTTCATTCTCAACCGGCAAGCACGAGGTTTCACATATGCTAAAGGCTTCTTTCCGCCAAGTTGGTTGCCTATCGCCTAATTAATCCGCCCTGAAAAATAGCCCATCAGGGTTGTAAATTGTTTTTTGGATACTGAAGAATGTCGCTTGACCGAGGGTCCGGCGGATTAATTAAGGCATGTATCCTAACCCTTAGCAATCGTCCGGCTCAAATCCGCATACTGATCGGGGCGCAAATCACGGAAAAATTGCCAGCCATCTCGAACCTCTCGGATTTCATCCAGATTCAGGTCGGCAATGACCACCTCGTCTCGGTCTTCGCTGCCTTTTACCAATAATTGGCCACGGGGATCCACAAAGTAGCTGGAGCCATAGAATCTCCCAAACTCCCAGGGTTTCTCGAGCCCGACGCGATTGTTGGCACCGATGAAAACGCCATTGGCCACGGCTTGAGCCGGCTGCTCAAGTTCCCATAGGTACTGAGATTTCCCGGTGGTGGTCGCCGACGGGTTAAATAGAATTTCAGCCCCTTTCAGTGCCAGCAGGCGGGCACATTCCGGAAAATGTCGGTCATAGCAAATATATATGCCTATTTTGGCATAGGCGGTTTCAAACACTGGGAATCCCAGGTTGCCCGGTTTGAAATAAAACTTTTCCCAGAATCCCGGCCACGTATGCGGAATGTGTATTTTTCTGAACTTTCCAAGGTAAGCACCATCGGCATCGACGACGGCTGCTGTATTGTAGTAAACACCCTCGATTTCCATTTCGTAAACCGGAATAATCAGAGCCATCTGGTACTTTTTGGCATATTCGGACAGCATCTCGACTGTTGGGCCGGGAACCGTCTCGGCATTGCCATACCATTTTATGTCCTGTTCGGCGCAAAAATACGGACCATAAAAAATTTCCTGGAGACAAAGAATCTGGACGCCTTTTTGACCCGCCTCCTCTATGAGCGGAATATGTTTTTGGATCATAGCCTCTTTAATCTCCGCAGGTGATCCATCATGTCTGGCGTTGGACGCCTGAATATGGGCACACTTAACGATTCTGGACATTCTCCTTCCCCTTTCAGGTAGATTTCAAATATAAATTCTAAATCAGAAATTCAGGCATTATATTGGATTTTTTTCCAAATTAACCTTCATATATAGTTTCCGACAAATAGCCGTCAAGAAATTTATGAAGTCTTTTAATTTTATGAATCTATCTTGGCAAATCAGGCGTTAATAATTGACAATTTTAGCTGAAACGCGTAATGTAGCATCTTTGTTCAGCACACGTTTCATTTTATCTAAATGTCTCCTTCCCGCCTTTACTGTTGATAAAGGCGGATGACGCATATGTAAAATGAGTGGCATATTTATTCCCTCAGCAATCTCATACCAAAAATAAAAAATCCATTAAGGAGGATATATTGTGAGTAGCGCCGAGAAATTCAAAGAAATGCGCAAAGGATTTGACCTGCCCCAGGCCATTGCGGAGGCCGATCGCTGCCTGCTTTGTCATGATGCGCCCTGTTCACTAGCGTGCCCGGCGGAAACCCAACCGGCTGATTTTATTCGCAAGCTTCGATTTAAGAACGTCACCGGGGCTATTCGAACCATCAAACAAAACAACATTCTGGGAGGTGCCTGCGGTGTTCTTTGCCCGACGCATCGGCTGTGTGAAGAAAAATGTAGCGCAATGTTTAAATCTCAAAATCATCTTGAGGGCGCTGCCCATCCCATTCAAATCGGAAAAATTCAGCGTTTCCTGATCGAACATGCTTGGGACAGAAAATTCAAAGTCTTTGATAGACCCAAGCCCCGATCCGAAAAAGTGGCCGTTGTCGGCTCCGGTCCGGCCGGGTTGAGCTGCGCAGCTGAGCTTGCTAAAGATGGGTACCAGGTAACGATTTTTGAGGCCCGATCCGAACCCGGCGGTGTCTTGCGCTATGGGGTTGTCTCTTACCGATTTGACATGAACTTTCTCGAACATGAGATGCAGGACATTAAAGATCTCGGAATACAATTCCGCTGCAATTCGCCGATCAAAGGGAAGAAAAGCGCAGAGAAACTCCTTGAAGACGGATACGATGCAGTATTCTTGGGGCCTGGTCTCTGGGCAGCGGCAACCATCAAACCGAAAGGGAAAAAGATTGATGGCCTCTTTTCATCGGTTGACTATCTGGCGGCGTTGCGCGATGGCCGGTTTGAGGAAATAGAGCAACGAATGCAGGGAAAAACGGTTGCGGTCATCGGGGGTGGTTCCGTGGCAATGGATTGCATCGAATCGGCAATCCGGTTGGACACCAGGGATGTCTACCTGGTTTACCGGCGATCGTATTCCCAAATGCCGGCTGAACCGGATGAACGCATTGATGCCCAAGAAGCCGGGGTTCAGTTTCTGCTGCTGAACCAGCCCGTTGATTACCTCAGCGACGCAAACAATCGCCTCACCGGCATCAAGCTAGTCCGCACCCGATTGGGAGCGCCCGATGATTCCGGACGAAGAAAACCGGAATCAATCGAAGGTACTGAATGGATTTTGGATGTGGATATCGTCATCGAGGCCATCGGGAATAAAGCGCCGGATGAGTCTCCCGAATGGTATCCCACTGTCGAAGTCGATGACAAAAACCTGATCAAGGCCGATCCGGAAACCGGTAAAACCTCAGTTGAGGGTATTTTTGCCGGGGGCGATATCGTGCGTGGCCCGGCACTCGTCGTGACTGCGGTTCAGGACGGCAAACTCGCTGCCCGGGCGATTAAGGAATTTCTGGCGAAATAGGTTCAGGGTTTCGGGTTCAAAGGTTCAGGGGTTCGCTTTAAACCAACCTTGGACCTTTGAACCGTAGTTTGCCTTGCAAACTAACAAATGAAGGAGGACTAACCGTGACCAACAACGTCGATTTATCAATAGATTTTTGTGGCGTGAAGTTTAAAAATCCATTCCTGTTGTCATCTTCACCCGTTTCCAATAGCGCCGAAATGGTGGCGCGATCATTTGATGCCGGATGGAGCGGAGTTGTGTTCAAAACTTTAAATTCCGATCGGCTGCCGATCGTTCATCCTTCACCAAGGATGGCTTGCATTGATTACGGCGCCAAAAAGGGCGTTGCTGTTCAGAACGTTGAAATGATTTCTGACAGACCCCTGAAGGATAATCTGACAGATTTTTTATATCTGAAAAAAAACTATCCCGATCATCCCATCATCGCCAGCATCATGGGATTTTTTACCGATGAATGGGCTTATCT
>JASFJP010000057.1:0-12762 GCA_050121225.1 Desulfobacterales bacterium | reverse complement strand
CCGATCCGCAGGTACGTTAACCTCACCCATTGTGTCTTTTTCAATACGATATTCCATTTCATTAAACTCCATTGTAAGCGTTCACAGGTTCAGAGCTTGTCCGCCTTGCTGAGTTTGATGTACCTTTTTGGGGTGAAAACTAATTGATTTCGACAATACTGGGCGAATAATCCTGCGGCGGTACAAAACCCAGAAGCGTCAGGCAAGTTGCCGCCAGACTGCTGATACCCAGATCCTTTTGGTTCGAAAGCTTCATATTAATACTCCCGGTGGGTTCGTAAACATAGGCAAATACCGGATTCAGTGAATGGGCTGTTCTCGGTTTGGGTTTGCCGGTTTTCTCATCGTAGATGATTTCGCCCGTTTTATAATCGCACTCATACATGTCATCCGCATTTCCGTGGTCCGCTGAAACGACCAGAATACCTTTGGCTTTTTTTATCGCCGTGACCAGCCGAGCCAAGCACAGATCAACGGTCTCAACGGCAATCTCAACTGCCTGGGGTATGCCCGTGTGCCCCACCATGTCACCGTTGGCATAATTGAGTCGGATAAAGTCGTATTTGCCGCTGCTAATGGCCTCCACGAGTTTATCGGTTATCTCGGCCGCTTTCATCCAAGGCCTTTGCTCAAAGGGAACGATGTCAGAGGGTACCTCGATGTAATCCTCTAAAGAATCGTCAAACTTGCCGGATCGGTTGCCGTTAAAAAAATAGGTCACATGGCCAAATTTTTGGGTTTCACTGATGGCCAGCTGCTTCACGCCGGCCTTGACTAAATACTCGCCGACCGTGCGGTCAATCCCGGGCGGATTAACCAAATACTTTTGTGGAATCAGCGCATCCCCGTCGTATTGCATCATGCCGGCATATTTTACATTAAGTTTTGGTCCCCGGGGGAATTTGTCAAATTCATCTTCTTCAAAAGCCATACTGATCTCGATGGCCCTATCACCGCGGAAATTGAAAAAAATCACGCTGTCATTTTCCTCGATCGGTCCCAGGGGTGCGTTGTCTCGGCCGATGACAAATGGCGGAAGATCCTGATCGATGACTTCCGGATTTTCCTGGCGCAATGTTTCAATCGCCTCCCGGGCGGATTCGAATTTTCTGCCCTCGCCCAGGACATGGGTTTTCCATCCCAGCTCAACCATGCTCCAATTGGCCTGGTAGCGGTCCATGGTTATCTGCATACGACCGCCGCCGGATGCGATAGCAAAATCAATTTTGCTGTCCTTTTGGAGACCGGTTAGAAAGTTTTCGAGCCGCTCGACATAATCCAGAGCCGAGGTAGGCGGTACATCCCGTCCGTCCAGAAGAATATGAACGCGGGCATTTTCAACGCCTTCTTTTTTGGCTTCGGCCAGAAGTGCTTCCAGATGGTTGATATGGCTGTGAACGTTGCCGTCTGAGAAAAGGCCGATAAAATGAAGCCTGGAATGGTGGCTGAGGACGTTTTCGATCAATTCTTGCCACACGGCTCCATCAAAAAGCGTCCGGTTCTCAATGGATTCATTCACCAGCTTGGCACCCTGAGCAAACACGCGCCCGCATCCGATGGCGTTGTGACCGATCTCACTGTTGCCCATATCCGCATCCAAGGGCATGCCCACAGCGGTTCCATGGGCCTTGAGCTTTGCGGCCAGGGCGTTTTGAGCCAGCCAATCCAGTGTCGGCGTGTTTGCCCGGCTCACCATATCGCCTTCAGCACATGTGCCGACACCCACACCATCTAAAATCGCCAGAACGACCGGCCCCTGAGGACCTTTGAAATTTTTAGCCTTTTTTAAAGGTTCCATAGCAAACTCCTGCGTAAGATATATGTTGAGTGATCATCTATCTCAAACTAGTCTGAACCAACTTATTTTCTGCGATAGGAGCAGAATTGAAAATTGCTCCGATGCTTTACACCCCTTATTTCTTCCATTGCTACCTTTGCAGAATCATCAACTAAAGGCAAGAATTTGCTGTTTCAAAGCGGATAAAGATATTGGATAATCAGTTGAAAAATTGGAATAGAATAAACTTGACTTAGTTTATGACTTAGTTTACCTTAACGCCAAATTTGTTTCTCAGCACCTTGGGCTGATACCGGAGGTAATTATGATCAGTGTAAATGTTCATGAGGCTAAAACGCATCTTTCGCGTTTATTGGAGCGAGTTGCCGCAGGAGAGGAGATCCTCATTTCAAAGGCTGGCAAACCGATGGCCAAGCTTACTCCGCTTTCTAAACCGCAAGCCAATCGGGTTCCCGGGCTCGATAAAGGAGTGATTCAAATTCCAGAAGATTTTGACGCACCTTTGCCCGATGATGTACTCGAATTATTCGAATCATGAAAATCTTGCTGGACACTCAATGCTGGCTTTGGTGGATTGCGGCCCCAGAAAAGCTCAGTCCAACTGCGCGTCGTCGCATCGCCGACAAACGTAACACCGTTTATTTGTCAGCCGCTAGTTCTTGGGAAATCGCCATTAAATATAGCATTGGCAAATTGCCTTTACCGGAACCACCGTTGCAATTTATACCAAAGAGGCTGGCAAGGGACGCGATCACGGGACTTCCGATTGAGATTATGCACACTTTGCGTGTTGCCAATCTACCCCTGCACCACAAAGATCCCTTTGATCGCATTTTAATATCTCAATCGATACAGGAAGACATCCCGATCATGACCGTAGATAAACAGTTTGAACTTTATGAGGCTAATATTCTTTTGGCGGACTAATTGTGAGTTTTGACTACTTACATTTCGCGCATAAAATACCAAAGCTAGTTTGGTCAACTCAGTCAAAAACGTTATATAGTAAAGTTACTAGATGTCAAATAAAGAGGGCTAGGCAGGTTCATATTTTAATTATGAGTCTTTTTTTTAATAAATTGTCTCGGGTGAAAGGTTAATAATTAAGATGTGACTCCTACCAAAGCAGGATGAATATCCGTTTGTTTAAAATCGTTGCCTTTGAATAATAATGGTTCATCTGAGTATTTGGCCAGCGCATATGCACAGCAGTCTCCAATGTTCAAGCCTGCCGGATGATTTCCCTTGCCGTAATTTCTCCAGGCTGAACGCGCCAACTCGGCTTGGTCGAGATTCATAGCCACGATTTCAATTTGAGCGCGATGCATAAGCAGATCCAATTCCCGGCCGCCTGCCTCTCCTTTTCTGGCTTCCACCACGATCCCGGTTTCTAATGCATTGAAAGCACTGATTAATCTTCTGGGATCATTTGCAAGCGCTTGGGAAAATGATTCAGCTTCCGGTTCACCGAATAAAATTGCAATTAGGGCGGAGGTGTCTATCACCATTAGCGTGGGACTCCTGTTTGATCATATCCCAATATCGCGTCAGGGGATCTTAGATCCTGATCAGGGAGATCCCTGCATCGCGTGGAGATTTTCATTATCTCTTCGGCAAGATTAGACACAACGGCACGGCCGCGAAGGCGTTGCAGTCTTTCTTCTATTGCATGTGTTAGAGCTTGGGTAATATTTTCCCCACTTTCAGCAGCAAGCTCACGGGCCAGCTTCTCTGTTTTTGGATTGCTGATACTTAAAGCCATTTTTCCCTCTCCTTCCTGCGTAATATATAATATATAATTTTATATATATTATATATCGAATGTTTGTCAACTCACAAAACAAAAATAGACAACAAGCTGCCCGCTCTGCCTTGCCCTTCGAAAGGTAGGGGTCACATCTTAATTATTAATTATTTTATTTTTTAATCTTTTTACTTGACCCCATTTACCACTTATTATTCATTCTGCTGATAAGACTGGGATGCCTTCGGCAGCAATTATTCTTGTGTCAGCGGTGACCAGAGTCAGATCATAGACAGCGGCAGTGGCTGCCAGAAAGCGGTCGGCAGGATCCTGATGGGGCAAATTTACCTGACGGCTTTCAATCGCCACCTCCAGGTTGATGGGTGCCTCAGTGCAGGGAATCTTCTGAAAAATATCTCGTATTGATTTTTCAATATCCGAGCCCATAGAAATATGGCCGTTCTCAGCCAACAAGTGGATTTCCCACACGCTTATCGGAGAATACCACAGCTCGTTGGATTCGCTTTGTAGTTCTTTGACAACTTCAGGCCGTAGTTTCTCCGGTTCGGCCACACTCCAGAGGATAATATGAGTATCCAGAAGTAGCTTCAATCCTTTAAGGCCTCCCAATCCTCCTCATTTATAGCAGGAGAAATAATATCACCGGTTATCTTAATTGATTGCGCCATGCAACCCAACCAGCTTTCCGCCTTGGGAGGGGGAGGTGGCGGCGTCACCAATGCAATGGGTTCTCCTTTGCGGGTGATCAGTATCGATTTTCCCGTCTTTTTTACGTTGCCGAGCAATCGTAGACAGGTGGCTTTAAATTTTGATATTGGTATTGTTTCAAGCATCTTAGACCTCTTGTTGACGTCAGTTGAATTAGATATTACCATGGTCAACGACCATGGTCAATTAGATTCTAATCATCTTTCAGTGTCGTTTGAATTGTATGGATAAGTTGGTCTAATGGTAACTTGGGCTTTTTAGATAACCAGGCAATCTAATTTTACAACTCCAGTTGGATAATCAAATACTGGAAAAATTCCAGATCATATTTTTGGTTCAAAATTACATCGAAGCACAACGGTGCCTTCCTCGTAAACGGTTTCTATTTTGTAGGGCAATTTTTTGAATAACTTGATCATACCGACATTGGCTGGAAGCGTATAGGCGACCAAAGTGGTGATGCCGTTTTCGCGAGCGGCTTCACTAATTTTCCCCAACAGTACACCGGCTATTCCCTTGCCTTGCCATTCCTTGGAGGTTGAGAACGCGACTTCCGCCACCGTACCGTGTTCAAGTGCATACTCACCAATACCGATGATTTTTTCAAATCCGAGTTCGCCGGTAACAGCGACGATAGAAAAATTCTTGATATAATCTACCTGGACCATGGCTTCCACATCTTCCCTGTAGAAACTCCTGCGGGTAAAGAAAAACCTGGTTTGAACATCCTGATCATCCATATTGTAAAAATGCTCTTGAATAAGACGACCATCGACAGGTTTGGTCGGTCGAAAGGTCACACGCTGACCATCATAAATCCGAGATTCCTCCATTCTGGCCGGGTAAATGCCGAACAAGGATTCGTTCAGCGTTCTGTTGCGGTCGATCAGGCCGGCTTCCTGAGCTTGATCGAACAGCTGATCACGAAACTTCGGATGAGCTAAGCTAATCATAGCCATGGCTCTTTCTTCGTTATTTTTGCCGAAAAGATTTACCACACCGAACTCGCTGACCACATAGGTCACATACCCCTTGGGAATTACGATGGAGCCAATGTCCGTTTTAGGGATAATACGACTGTCTTTTCCGTCTATGCTTCTGGAAGGAATGATCATTATGGATTTACCTCCCAAAGACATGCCGGCACCCATGATGAAATCAAACATCCCGGTAACTCCTGAGAAGTGATTTTGGGGAAGAGCATCGGCATACACTTGCCCGGTCAGATCCATGGTGCGGGCAAAATTGATTGCGACCATATTTTTGTTTTGAGAAATTATCGCAGGGTGGTTTACGTAGTCGGAAGATCTAAATTCCACAGCGATGTTATTGTGCAACGACTGATATAGTGTTTTACTTCCGATAGCACCGCTGGCTATAAGCTTGCCTTCGTTTATATCTTTGCATGTGTTCGTTACCACGCCTTTTATTAAAAGCTCCATGAGGTCGTCGGTTAGAATCTCAGTGTGAACGCCGAGATCATTTTTTTCCCCCAAGGATTTGGCGATGACCCGCGAGAGTTCTCCCAGTCCCAATTGAACGGTAGACGCATCCCCAACCAGATTGGCGGCAATAGCGGCAATTTCAGCTGCAGATTCATATTCAGGTAATTCATAGGAACTCAGCAGGTCTTCTTCTTTTTCGACGACAATGTCGACATCATTTAAATGGATAAAGCCGTCGCCGTGAATTCTGGGCATTTGGGGATTTATTTGGGCGATAAGCATGTCGGCAGATTGGGATGCAGCCAGCGTCACATCCACCGAGATACCCAGGCTCATCCAACCAAAATTATCCGGTGGAGATACTTGAATTAATGCAACATGCAGCGGAACCAGCCGTTTCTTGAATAAATCCGGTACGGCGGATAACGTCACTGGGGTAATATAGCGCTTATTGGCACGCAGGTTCTTGGTTTGATCAGATCCTTGGTAAATCGATCGGACATTAAAATTACGTCCCCGATTTTCATCGGCCAGCAATGCCAACAATGATCCTTCCAAACTTAAAAGACGCACGATTTCCACGTCTGAATAGTACAACGCATTATCCATTAGCGCACTGATCAGATGCTGGGGCTCCCCGCAGGAAGAACCAATAAATACCCGTTGACCGGATTTTATCATTCGAACAGCTTCTTCAGCGGTGCGAACCCTTGACGTGTAGATTTCTTGCAGGGATTCATCTTTCATTTGGAGTTTCCTTTTCATGAGCGACTGCGACACAGTCGGTCAAATTTTGATGCTTACACCCGAAAACTGAAACCTTTCAAAGATTCCGTCTGGAGCGAAGCGAAAGCGGGAAACACTGGTAGTAAACGTTACCATCCATATCATCCCTCCGGGGGTGGACCAAACCCCGCCGCCGGCGGGGTTTATGGACCTGGATCTTTACTAGATCCAGAATTACATTAAAGCATCCGATGCGTTAACTCAAGCTATTACCTGCAAAATACAGCTATTAACCTGGCAATCAAATAGACCATCTGATAACCACCTTCTATGATTGGTCAAAACTTCAAGATATTGGAGATGGTTGATAGTGAATTTTCTTTGACACAATATGCGATCAAAAATCTCGATGACGCATTTGAATCCGTCCTTCTTCGTTCACCTCCTAAAACTAATTCGGGCTTGGTAGGACTTCGGGTCTGGCTATCTAAAGCGCGTCAATGAAAGCTCTATTCCCCATGTTCTTCAATCACCTGAGAACGTGAGACAAATGAAATTCCCTGACCGGAACGCGTCCCGATCATCACCCCTTCAACGATGGGTGGATTCACTTTCCGCGTTGATTTCCATTTGACGATGAAATTTGCTCCCGACCCGCCGGATCGATCCCCCTCCGTAATGATGTAACGCGTTGATTGCAAATGGTTAAGCGTCACCGGTTCAGTCAGATAATCCTTGACCAGCTTTCCGTCTGAATCATAGTAGGAGACAGAAACAATCGTAATAGGGTACTTGGGATCCGTGTTGCGGATGCTGAGGATGGCCGCCAAATCAAAGGGTCGTGCCTTGACACCGCTGTAGATATGGGAGTAAATCGGTACGTAGAGAGTTTGGCTGGTTACCAGCTTTATATGCTCAGCTGCCAGAACGAATTTGCTTGATAACGTTGCTAAGAACATTACAAGCAATAAATGGATGATGATTTTACATGCCTTCTGTTTGTTCATTGTCCTGTTTCCTTTTTTCTCAGATTTTCGATCAATTCAGCTTCAGGATTTATCGTCTACACTTCCAAGCTGTTCGACAAGTTCACTGCAGACGTGTTCGGCAAAACCAAAACCCGCTTCAGCGTAAATATTGAAGGCGGCATGAACACCGGCCTCTTTTAGCTCTTGGATCTCGTCGTCAAATTGGCCCGTTGCTGCAATTATCCCGTCAAAATTTATTTTGGACAGTTCTTTAACCGCGTTTATGTTGGCTCTATGATCCGGCATGGCAAGCATAACGATTCGAATTTTAACTTGACCTCCGGCCTTGGTTCTGGCCCAAAAATCAATATCCATGGCGTCGCCCAAAATGACCTTGCGACCGGCATCGTAATGTTCTTTTACAACTTTCGAATCGAAATCAACACCAATGACAATGTCGCCGTACCGATTGCGCATATCATCATAAGCAGCTGTGCCGATCCGTCCCATACCGAAGACCGCGATTTGGGCATTACCGGGATCGATGGGCCGGTCGTCGGGGTGGCGCGTCTTGGTTTGAAAGCGCCGTAATCCATCGGCCCGGCGCTCGAAAAGCGAATGGGCGGTGGAATTTAAAGGGGATGCCAGAATAAATGAAATTGATAATGCGACCGCAATGATGACAAGCCATTCGGTTCCTATCCAGCCGTTGCTGACACCGATAGTACTGACCAAAAGACCGAACTCACTGTAGTTGGCAAGGCTCAGGGAGGCCAAGAAAGACGTGCGTGAACGCAGTTTAAAACGCGTCAGTAGAGCAAAGAAGAGGGCTACTTTGAATGCAACCGCCAAGGTCAGCGCGGAAGCGATGGCCAAGGCCTGTAAAGTGGGAGCACCGGCCAACCCGATATTAAGAAAAAAGCCGACCAAAAACAGATCCTTAAAACTGAGCAGAGCCTTTGACATCTCACCCGCTTTTGGATGGTTGGACACGAGCACACCGACAACCAAAGCTCCCAGATCCGATTTAAGGTTCACGAATTCAAAACCTGCGGCACCAAGACCGAGAGCCAAAAAAACACTGAAAAGCAACAAGAGCTCTTGATGACCCACCCGATCTAAAATGATCATGAGCAGGGGTCTTGCCGCTAAAAGACCGCCTACCAACAAGATGGCCCAGGGCGAGGGGATCTTACCTGTTGAGAAGGTTAAAAAAAGAACGGCGTAGATGTCTTGCATGATCAAAATGCCGATGGATACCCGGCCATGCATAGACGCCATTTCACCACGTTCTTCCAACACTTTAACCGCAAATACCGTACTCGAAAAACTCAACGCAAAGGCGATCATCAATGAAAGCTTGAAATCAAGCTCGCTGAACGGGGATAAACCCGTGAAGCTGAGAGCAAAAATTCCGACCCCGAAAACGAAGACGGTAACCATCATATGAATAGATGCCCCGGCCCAGACTTCAGGTTTCGCCAAGTTTTTGAGTCGCAATTTGAGTCCGATACTGAACAACAGCAGCGTCACACCCAGGTTGGCAATTTCTTCAAGCACCTCCCCGCCCTCAACACCAAAAGCCTGAAGGACAAAGCCCGCGATCAAATACCCCACCAACGGCGGCAGACCGACGCGGGTCGCTGCAAAACCTAAAATGAACGCAACTAATATCCAGATGGGATCCATGAAGATTCTTCTGCAGATTCACTAAAAACGGTGGGCTGGGTAACCCGAATGTTGTTTTACCTTGAGTGCAATCGCCCTCAATGTAAATTAATTTTCCCCGGCTGTTTACAGCTTAGGAAATGCGTTGGATACCTTCTTCAACAGTTGCGCTGATTGGAATCAGGGAATCGAAACCGCTGACTTCAAATATTTCTTTGACATATTCATTTAGGGAACAGAGAATAATTTTGCCTCCCGAGCGCTTCATTTCCTTGGCTGCGCCTAAAATGACTCGCAGCCCCCCACTGCTGAGATACTCCAATCCACCTAAATCAAAAAGTAACCGGCTTACGCTGCCTTTCAGAATTTTCTCGATGGCTTTACTCGCTGCAGGAGCTTGGGCTGCATCTAAGCGCCCCTCGATGGTTACGATGGTAATTCCGTTTTCGTCTCTATCAGAAATATCCATTTTTTTATCCTTTCAACTGGTTTTATCCTTGGCCACTTTTTTTAGTTTTTCGTTGGCCCAGATGGCGACCTCCACTCGACGATTTAGGGCGCGGCCTTCAGGGGTATCATTGCTGGCAATCGGATCCGTCTTCCCATAACCCTCTACCGCAAAGCGACCGGAGTTGACATTCTGGGTCATCAGGTAGCCGGCCACGGATTGAGCTCGCCTGCGGGAAAGCTCAAGATTGTATTCATCAGAACCGGTGGAATCGGTATGGCCTACGAGAAGAATGTTGGTATCATCATATTTGTTCAGGATGGTGGCCAATTCGCTCAACTCGGCTCTGGAGTAATCTTTCAGCTCCGCCTTATCGACATCGAACAGAATTCCTGAGCTAAAGGTAATTTTTATGCCTTCTCCGACACGTTCGACCTTAGCACCTTGGATGTCCCGTTCGATCTCCGCCGCCTGTTTATCCATGTAATTTCCGATGAACGCTCCGGCAGCTCCGCCAACGGCAGCTCCGATCAGAATCCCGGCTACGGTACTTCCGGCGGCATAACCAATAAGACCGCCGGCGGCTCCGCCGGCGCCGGCACCGATAACTGCACCTTTTGCCGTGCGGCTCCATTCAGCACAACCCATGGTCCCCGCCAGGAATGATAAAATCAGAGTTCCAACCAATACTTTTTTCAACATTGTTTTTCCTCCTCTTACAGTTTTATAAGTATATTGCTTCATAAGTCCACCTAATTACAGAATTCTTTTAATCACGAAAGCACGAAAGATGGAAAGAACGAAAAAGAGACTTTGTAGGTTCATATTCGCTATTATTGATTGTGGGAGCGGTTTTTAACCGCGAATACCCGGGTTATCGCGGCTGAAAGCCACTCCCACCAACCATTGACTACAATCTAAATGACCTTAAATTTTATACGATGTCAAACCTCTGATAAGTCACTTGCAGAAGCTTTGAAAATCTCAGTTCGTTATAAAAAGTCGGTTCTATCTACAAGAATAAAGAAAAATCGATCTATATGCGTATGTTGGTTTTCGACCCTGGTTTCGGGTCAACTGCAGATGGCAGGCTATCGTAGGTTGGGTAGAGGAACGAAACCCAACAAAAAACTCCCGGATCTCAACCCAACTTACAATAGTGATGCAAATGCTGAATAATTGATCGATCCTTAATTTTGTATATAGTTCCGCAAGAAATTGATAATTAGCTTCAGACACAAATTTGTTCAACAACAATTAGGAAAAATTGGAGTGTCCGTCAAATAGTTTTTCGTTGTTGCAATCAAGGATTGATAAATCAGATAAAAATAGACTATCCTGTTCTGTTTTACGATCAATTTGGTTATGCGTTGCCGGAAAAAAAAGGACCTGAATGGATCCTGCCTTTTTGAATTAATTCTCAGTTTTGGGCAAACTAAAGCGTCGTATATCTCAAGCTATACACAGCGTCATAATTAATTGCGTATTCTGCCTTTGAATCGTTGGTTTTAAAACGACCGCATAGGTTTAAACATTCAGAACGCTGTGTCTGTTTAATGATTTATGTCGTTCTGTATAACGCCTCTGAATATCATTGCGAAACCATTAGTTTCCCTGCTGTTTCTTCCATTCCTGATAGGCCTTAAACTCCTTCCACTCCAGAAATTCTTTGTAATCCGGCGAGCTTTTAGCGGTTTTCCTCCACTCCTGATATTCCTGGAACTCTTTAAAATCAGAGGAACCTTTGGCGGTTTGCTGAAACTGTTGATACTCCCGGAATTCTTTGAATTCAGCCGAACCTTGGGCGGTTTTTTTCCATTGCTGATATTCATGGAACTGCGCTTTTTCTTTTTGCCACTGTTGAAATTCCTGAAATTCCTGGAACTCCTGGGCTTTTTCCGAAGTTTTGGCGGATTCTGCCGCTGCCTGAGATCCTGCGGCTGCCGCTGCACCTGTAGCTACAGAAGTTTCGGCTGTTTTTTCACTTGGAGCTTTGGAAGCTTCAGCTTCCCCTTTCTTCGGGAATGCACCGCCCTGTTTCGAACTGTAGAGGGTAAACTTCCCATCTTCGCCGCTGAGGAGGCCGGGCCCCGGCTTCATTTCGCCGGGACCTTCTATATTCTCCCAATTTTTCAGCTGCTGTTCATCTGGCCGGGCGTGGCAGCCGGCCAATGCAAAAATTAGCAGGCCGATTATCGGCAATAGCCAGTTTTGTGGTTTGATTTTTAACATACTATAAAATTCCTAACCCGGCCAAGCCGGAATTGAAAATTGAAGATTTCAAATTGAATATTTAAAGAACAATTTACAACCCTGAAAGAGCTATATCTCAAGGCGGATTAATTAGAATCTCACTCGTGCGCCAGTCATAAAGATGTTGATGTCGTCAGGATCACTGCCTTTATCCCGGTCCAGCATATGCAGATAATAGGTACCATAAAGTTCAACACTTTGCCAGGGGGTAAAAACATAGCCGACGCCAAAGCTATCGCCTTTGTCGTCTTTGGCTGATAAGTTCTGGGTGCGAGAATACTGAACCGAAGCGGCGTGTTTTTTCAGGAACTTATATCCGAGTTTGCCATAAAGATTCCACGGATTCGTGTCATCCTGCTCCCGAAACGCGTACGAGGACGTGAAGCTCAAACCGAAGTTAAAAAGGATAGAAGCCGATGAGCTAAAGTTTCCATTGCGGGTACCGTCCCTACTGTCACTTGAAGTGCCGTAATCGACCCAACTGGCAGCTGCGGCGAAACGGGCCCAACCGAAATCGCCGGCATAGCGCGCCGCGACATCCCACTCGCTGTTGCCCTCCACACTGCCGGAGGCAAAAAATCCTTTCCATCTGGGTGTATCGTAGCGCACACGGTCTTTGCGGCTGATTCCGTCGAAATTGCTGCGTGAGTCACTGACGGTGATGCCGGTTTTCTCGCTGCCATCTCTGAACTCGAAACTTCCACCGATATCATCCACGCTCGAGTAGGCCGCGACGTCCGTGCCAGACAAATCGACTTCGGAAGTACCATTGGAGGCTGTATCGCCCTGACCTAATCGCAGGCGGCCCCATTTGTCAATCCAGACTTCCAAATGGCGTTCATTAAAGTTAACCGGTCCGAGATCGGCATTATCATCCATTGCGACTTTATTCGATGGATTCGACTTCATCTCCACTTCCCAGAGCAGTCCGACTGTCCAACCACCCTCAAATTGGTTGGACCCTCGGAACCGAAAGCGGCTCG
>JASFJP010000056.1:0-12788 GCA_050121225.1 Desulfobacterales bacterium | reverse complement strand
AATTTAGAGTAAATATAATATAGTTTATAATGGTTAGACCATTATACTTTTGGTCTTTGCTTTTGTCAAGGCGAACATTTAGTATTATTTTCTTGACTTTAGCAGAGCCAAACTTTAATTATCGTAGCTTTGTCGCTATTGCGTCTGGTTAGGATTATTGAAACAAGGCAAGATTTAAGAGCCAGAAAATAAAACACGGAATATATTTTTGTGTGTCTTTCAAGACGGGGAGTTTTATAACAATGCTAAACGACAAGAGAATTGCGATCATCGGCACAGGCAACATGGGAGAAGCACTGGTCAGTGGTCTGATTGTTTCCAGATCATCAAGCCCTAAAAACATTATCTGTACGGATGTCAGGCAGTATAAGCTTGATGAGATCAAATCGAAATATAAGGTTCGCACGACATCAAACAACCTCAAGGCGGTTGCTGAAGCAGATATCGTCATTTATTCGGTTAAACCACAAATTATGGCCGCGGTGATAATTGAGACCGCATCAAAACTGGATACCTCCAAACTTATCATTTCAATAGCTGCCGGTGTCCCCTTGGTAGCGATTGAGTCCTGCATCCAAAAAGACCTGCGTCTTATCCGCGTCATGCCCAACATTGCCGCCGCTGTGAAAGAGGCCGCATCTGCTCTTGCAGCCGGTGAGCATGCAACTAAAGAGGATATTGAGCTGGCGATGGAAATTTTCAACTCGATCGGTAAAAGCGTTTTTATAAAAGAGAATTATTTAATGGATGCCATTACCGGCTTGAGTGGCAGCGGGCCGGCATACATATTCCTGATTGTGGATGCACTTGCAGATGCGGGGGTTAAAATGGGACTTGCGCGTCGAGAAGCTCTTTTTCTTGCCACGCAAACGGTTCTTGGTGCGGCTAAATTACTGATGGAAACCCAAGAACATCCAGGTCAGCTGAAAGACAAAGTGACCTCGCCTGGAGGAACGGCCATTGCCGGTTTGGCAACTCTCGAAAGCGGCGGTCTACGTACTACTTTGATCAACGCCGTAGAGGTAGCAACCAATCGTTCCAAAGAATTGGGTGAAATGATGATAAAAAATTTTTCGGAAAACAATGCATGTAAAACGAAATAAGTTTTTTTCTCTGCCTTCAATCACATAGCGTTAGCTTTGGGCTACACGTGTTTGCGTATAGTGAACTATTTATAGCTGACTGACCTTTAACAAACTAAAATTATATGGAAATTTTAGCATTCCTGATTCTTTGCACCAAATTACCTCCTGTGGTGCCGCTGGATCTCTGTTGAATTTGTAAATCTTGCATAACCGTGCTAGAATGACTAAAAATTGATTTGCGGCTTTTTTTGGAGGCGTATCTTCAACATTGAATCAAAAATGGCGGAAACTTAATTAATGAAAAAACCAACTGCTGGAATTTTAATTTTTTTGCTTATCAGCTTTCTGGTTTGGCGATCGGATGGCGCTATATCTTCCAATAAAATCGAATGGCAATCGTATTCTGCAGGAATGGCACGCGGTAAATTCGAGAAAAAAAAGATATTTCTTCACTTTTACGCAGATTGGTGCGCTTCATGTAAAGTTATGGATAAGAACACCTTTAAAGATTCCGGTGTGATCGCATCATTGAATGAAAAATTCATTCCCATCAAAGTGGATGTGGATAAAGAAAAGGAAACGTCTGCCGTCTATAGCATCAGGGCGATTCCGGATACCTGGTTCATTGCTGAAAACGGTGACCCGATCGGTCATCGAGCGGGTTACATCCCCCCCGACGAACTGAAGGTTATACTAAAGATGATTTTGGATGAAGCGACTGGACAATAATAATTTCTGTGGTACAAACATTGGTTAATTTAATATGAGACGACAATTTTCAGGAACCGCAAAACTCGAACCGCTAATTCGGGATAATACAGGAAACCCAATAAGTCGTCCTGACGTTTTAAAACAGCTTATTCGGAATGCTCCAACGCCTAAACCTCCCCTGGATGGAGTTTATAAACCAGCCTGTGTTTTTCTTTTACTTTACAAACTCGAGGATCTCCACATTCTTGCCATCCAAAAAGCTGATAGCGAGGGATATCCGTGGCGCAACCAGGTTGCTCTGCCGGGTGGACATATAGATCCAGAAGATACCAGTCCTCTGGAGGGCGCATTCCGCGAGCTGCAAGAAGAGGTAAATATAAAGCGCGACCAAGTCGAGCTTCTCGGTTCAATCGGCCATTTCCAAACCATTAACAATAGAGATATCGAAGTGTTTATTGGGCACTGGAATGGTAAGGGGACGGTCCGCTGCGAGCAAGCCGAGATTTCGAGAAAACTCGAAGTACCCGTTCGAGCTCTAGTGAAAACCCATATGGCGAAAAACTATCACGGTCGCTTCCCAGATGTTCAGGAACTTAGATATCCTTTTAAAGATGTGATCATATGGGGTGTCACCGCACGAATTTTGCATCACTTCATCGAGCTTTTATATCCAATACTGGATAAATGGAGATTAAATACCTAACCCAAATTCATTCCCTCTATTTTACAATTAAATGAATAGACAAATATACCGATTTTATAAGCACAAAACTTCGGGGGTTTCGCTTTTACTTGTAGACATAGCGTTTAACAAAGCGAATCGTGGTGGAAATGATCAACACACCGCTCAAAGCCACGAGCAGAATGGGAAGCCATATGTAGTTGCTGTACTGGCTAAAATTTCGAGCCACTGATATGCCGGCTATTCCGAACAAAAGCACCTGTAGCATAAAAAAGATGACCACAAAATAGGCTGCCTTGGAATGATACCAAGGGATAATGGCTTTTCTAAATACCGGATTTTTATCTGAAGGCATGATGTTGTTGCCGCCTAATTATTTTGCTTATTCCGGCAAAATATCTTAAATGATAAATACAAAACAGAAATTGATGGGCATATACCTGTTAAATCCTATCTATTCAGAAACGAAAAATCAAGTAATGAAAAAACCAAAGGGAGCCTATTCAGCCCTATTTTCATCCATTTTGTGCTGCTGGTTTTTTTGCTGTGCGGTGTGTATCGGATTGCTGTGGGGGTGTGCAGCTGTGCCAACCAAGACGCAATTAGGTGATAAACCCCAAACCTTTGAAGAAAATACAATAATCTCCAGCCAGTTGGGACGCCCTGTTGAATTTAAAAAACTTGTCGAAGATCTCAACAGATGTCGTATCATTTACGTCGGAGAAAAGCATACCAACGTCTTTCATCACGAGATTCAGTTCGAGATCATCCAAGCTGTTTATAAGGATCATCCTAATCTCGTCGTTGGAATGGAAATGTTTGACAGATCGTATCAAACTTTTCTAGATGAATGGTCTGCCGGTCAGCTGGACGAGCGCACCTTTCTGAGAAAAGTACATTGGTATGCGAACTGGCGCTACGATTTTTCCTTGTACCGTGATATCCTGAATTTCATAAAAGAAAACAATATTCGTCTGGTGGGATTGAATATACCTTTTCACATTCCATCGAAGATTCGTGTCGGCGGCATTGAAAATTTAGGAGATGATGACAAAATATACCTTCCTAAAAAGATAGACACTTCCAACCAGGATCATAGGGAGTATGTTGCGGGCGTGTTTGAACACCACAATTTTGGTGGAAAAGTGGATTTCGAGGATTTTTATACGGCCCAGGCGGTGTGGGATGATGCTATGGCGGCAGCCGTCGCGGATAACCTGGGCAACGACGTCATGATTGTCTTAGCCGGAAATGGTCACATCCAATACAAATACGGAGTACCGGATAGGGCCTTTCGCCTCACAAGCGTGGCTTTCCGCACCATTTATCCAGTCGCGGTTGGAGAAAATATTGATTTGAAGGTGGCCGACTATATCTGGGTGACCAAGTCGTCGAAAAATCGCCAATAACGTCGGCTACAGAAAATGACATCACTAGGGAATATCATTGCAAACTCGACCCATGCCTTCTGACCTTAATTCCCCACCCCCCAAATATTGAAGTGTCATTTTTGAAAGATATCAATATAAATTTATAACCGGCGTGTTAGAAAACTTTTAAGATTCTTAAGAGCACCGCCGCTGGCCGCGAGCGTCCAGTCTGATCAGCAAAGAAACTGATGAACGACGAACATCTAACGTGGAATGGGTTAATCCGTTTACCTAAAAAAGATGGAGCAAAGCGATTCCACCCTTCGTCATTCGTTATTCGTCATTCGATATTCTGCTGGCTTTAGATCACGTCTTCAGCGTGATTCGCTTTTTAATGTTTCACACGAAAATTTCTTGTCATCATTCATGATTCATGTTAGTTGAACTTTTCACATTTTCATCTTTTTATCTATCCATTCAAACAATGACAAACATACGAATTTGGTAATACAGGTTTAAAAGGAGGTTGGATATATGGATAGCGGCAACAAATTTTTAGCGATTGCTTTCGTTGTTATTGTTGCGTTCATATTGCAGATTGTCCTCGTCATTGCCGATAATAAACAAACACCATCTGATGCAGCTGTTGATTTCTCAAAAGCATATTTTATGCTTGACAGGGACATGGCGGGATCACTCTGCAGGGAGATCATCGAAAACGAGGAAGTTGATGTTGTAGGCGAGTATCTGCAGAGAGTAGCCGATGAAGCCAAAGCCAATGGTTTCGGTGTAAGCTGGATGAAAATGGCCCTTTCTCACATTGAAACCAAAACCGAGATGGTCGACGAAAACACGGCCGAAGTGAATATCACCAGCAGTCGAAGACGTTCGCTTAATCCAATATTTGCCATAGTTGCGAAAGTCTTCTTTCTGGGTGAAACCTACCATGTTGAGGATACATTGACGGTAGTCAACGAAGACGGCCACTGGAAAGTCTGTGGCCAACCGTATGATCTAATTGAAAGTTGATTCCAATCCGTATCAATGCTAAAATTAGATAGTTGAAAGAAAATTACCGTTAAGCGTCTCCAAAACTATTCTCTGTTAATTGGAATATTGAGTCCCGGAGTTTTGAAATACAATGTTTTAGAATTTGAAAAACATTCAATTTTCTAAATCATTTCTGTTCTTCATTGCTCCGTCACTCCACGGAAAATCCCTTATCATGCAACCAGTCTATGTTCGCCTGCGTGAGCGAGCTCGCCAGATTGTTTCCAGTTTTCCATCTCCTGATTTCTATCTAGACCATGACCTGGCCTATGAATTTTCAAGGCACTATTTTGAAAACAATTCGGTTATCAAGCAATTGCGCCAATTTGTTAGCCAAAATCTGGAAAATGATTTTGGACATGGGATGCAACATGCAGTTAAGGTAGCTGTGGATGCTGGCGCGCTTATGTTTATTGAGGGGAAATCGGTTGGATATACCAAAAATATATTAGAACGCCGATTGAGCATCGTTCAATGCGCCGGACTTTTACACGACATCAAACGAAAAAAGAAGGATCATTCAAGACACGGTGCAGATCAGGCCCGCAAGATTCTTAAAAATTATCCCCTGAAAACTAATGAAATCAAAGACATTTGTCGAGCGATCCAAAATCATGAAGCCTTTAAAGAAAATATTCATCTCGAGACTCCCGAAGGTACTCTGGTTTCCGCCTGCCTTTATGATGCCGACAAGTTTCGCTGGGGTCCAGATAATTTTACGGATACCCTATGGGATATGATATCGTTTTATAACCCCTCATTGGACAAATTTATGTCCCGCTATCCTCAAGGCATGGCCGGGTTAGAAAAGATAAAAAGCACATTTCGAACAAACACCGGCAAGAAATATGGCCCTCAGTTTATTGATCTGGGTCTGGCCATCGGTGAGAAGCTCTATAAAGTGATTAGATCTGAATTTTCTGATTATTTATGAGCTGTCTCGAATATCATTCAAACTCCTCTCAAATAATGACTTCCTAATAACCGACGCTGAAGTTTCGATCCGTGATCATCTGAAATAAATATGACGACATAATTCATCAAGAATCGAGCATCATAATTCCAGAGGCATCTATCCGACAAAATATTGTCTATGGCCGAAGGTTTTGCTTGCAATCGTAATAGATACTCGATGCTTTCTTATTTGACACCCACGCTGGTTTTCACTATACTCCCTCGAAACCAAAATTTTAAGTAATGCCCGAATTTACAACTTTGCTATTAATCACCAGCAAAAGGAGGTAAATATGGCTGCCACGAATTGGCCTACGTCCAACTGGCCCGAAGGTGTTCTCCAGGATGTAAACGATTACGATAAACCTCTTTACACAATTCTTGATGACACGGCGCGGAACTATCCCAACCAGGTATATACCATTTTTAGCGACGCGACGCGAACCTATGCTCAAGTCAAGGAGACGGCCGACAGAGTGGCCAACTTTTTAGCATCTCGAGGTATTCAAAAAGGCGATCGGGTGGCCATTTTTTTACCGAACCTTCCCCATTATCCGGCGATATTTTTTGGGATTCTCAAAGCCGGTGCTGTTTGTGTCACCTGCAATCCGCTGTATACACCCAACGAACTCAACTATCAGCTTAACGACGCAGGCGCCAAAGCTGTCTTCTGTATGGATCATCCTCAGTTCTATCCAACTGCGGTTGAAGCTATCGAAGGAACAGATGTAGAGACGGTTGTGATTTGCGGGGTGAAAGCTTATCTTCCGCCGCTTAAGGCTCTCATCGGTGGACTTTTGGGGAAAATCCCAAAAGCCGATAATTATCGGCCCGGACACCTATTTTTTGATGAAGCTATCAGAGCAGCGCGACCAGAACCCCCGACGCCTGACGTCAATCCATCTGAAGATTTAGCACTGATTATTTACACCGGGGGTACGACTGGAGTACCAAAGGGTGCTGCACTGACGCATACTAATTTTACTTACGATCTAGCAGCAGCATTTGAATGGATGCGTTTTGTTCAGGAACCGGGTGGGAAGCCGGAGAAAACCCGCATAGGCGGGTTTCACACCTACCTCGGAGTTTTACCCTGGTACCATAGTTTCGGCATGACCTGTGCGTTGTTATCAGCCAGTTCAACCGGTAGCCGCCTGATATGCGTTCCGGACCCCAGAGCGGGAAATCCGCCCTTTACAGAAGTTCTGAAGATAGTCCAAAAACATCGGCCAACAGTCATGCCTGCCGTTCCGACTATTTTCGTGGCATTTACCAATCACGCCCAACTCGAACAATATGACCTAAGCTCTCTGATGGCTTGCTTTTCTGGTGGCGCTCCACTTCCACCCGAAGTCTGCCGACAGTTTGAAGAAAAAACCGGTTCTATCATTTTTGAAGGTTATGGATTGAGCGAAACAGCACCCATTGCTTCGATCAATCCTACCAATCAGGAGCAGCGAAAAATCGGAACCATCGGTTTTCCGATGCCCGGTACGGATATCAAAATATTGGATATCGACACCGGAACCCAGGTCCTCCCTCAAGGTGATGACGGTGAAATCGCCATATGCGGCCCCCAGGTGATGCAAGGCTATTGGAACAAACCGGAAGAGAATGAAAAAGTATTTCGACAAGTTGACGGCAAACGCTATTTTTTAACTGGTGATATTGGGCACGTGGACAAGGACGGCTACATTCTTATCACCGACCGCAAAAAAGACATGATTCTTGTTGGCGGTTTCAACGTTTACCCACGTGATGTTGAGGATATCCTCTTTCAACATCCCAAGATCGGACTTGCGGCGGTGGTCGGTGTGCCGGATGACAAGAGCGGCGAAGTCGTTAAAGCTTACATTCAATTGAAACCCGGGGAAAGCGCAACTGAGAAAGAAATCTTAGAGTTTGCCAAGGAAAATATGGCCGGCTATAAGCGGCCTAAAATAGTCGAATTCAGGGAGACCTTACCGGTTTCCAATGTTGGCAAAGTATTGCGCCGGGTATTGAGGGACGAGGAGCTTGAAAAGAAAAAAGAATCATAAAATAGAATAGTGAACATCAATGAAAAAGTGGATTTCCGATCACCCCTACTTTTCTACGAGTGCCATCTTCCTGTTTATACTTGCTTTCGGGTGGAAGTTTCTATATTGGCAAGAAGAAAATTTTACTTTTCTTCTTTTGCTTTATTTTATTGTAATCCTGGGTATTCGGATGGACGACATATCCCGTAAACTCGGACGGGATTCCGGCGGTTCCACGGAAGCTAACGGGGGAAAAGATACCATTATGGGACAGCTGAACGAAGTTAGAGCCTCACTTTCGACAATGAAGGACACACTAGATAAATTGTTGCAAGAAAGAGAGGAAAAGGATCACTAGTTATCAATAATACCGATTTGCTTTTTCCAGGCGAGGGCAATGATGTTAAGCTATATTTATTAAAGCGGAGATGCTGCTTCGGTCCCCAACCAGAATAATTTATCTAAATCCTATCACCACCATCTGATTCGACAATATCGAATCAGAATATCAAAGTATATTTCCAACGTTGCCTTTGCTAAGAGCCTTCCAGATGACAAAAAAACAGTAGGCTCTCAGGTTTTGAGACAAGTAACCCCGAACCTCTGGACCCATTTACCAAATAAGCCTCAAAAAACTGAAAGGGAGGAATACGATGGCCTTAAACCTGGATGCGATCGGTAAAAAGATCGGACCCTTTGAAAAAGAGTACACGTGGAAAGACGCCGTACTGTATGCACTCGGCGTTGGGGCCGGTTTTTCCGATTTGGATTACTGCTATGAAAAAAATCTCAAGGTTATACCTAGCTTCGGAATCACAACGATATATGATCTAATGCCGCAACTGGCAACCACCAGCAACGTGAATTTGGCAGGGATCCTACACGGAGAGCAGGAGATCATCTTTCACAATACGATTCCACCGGAAGGTAAGTGGATTACCGAGGGTGCGATCACGCATTACTATGACAAAGGCAAGGAAAAGGGGGCACTAGTGGTGGCGCAGTTCGACACCTATCATTCCAACGGCACAAGGTTGTTTACAAATGTTGCAACCGTGTTCTCGCGGCTTGACGGAGGTTTTGGTGGAGAGGATAATCCCAAAAAGGAAGTGGTTTTCCCGGATCGCGATCCCGATTTTGTTGCCGATGCGACACCTTTAGAAGATCAGCCCCTGCTTTTCAGGCTTTCCGGTGATGTCTTCCAACTGCATGTTGATCGGGAGTTTGCAGAAATGGCGGGATTTGAAAAGCCGATCATGCATGGCTTGTGTACTCACGGGTACGCCTGCAGGGCTTTGATAGATAAGTTGATCCCCGCAGAGCCGGAAAAAGCGCGGCGCATGGATTGCAGATTTAAGCGGCCTCTGTATCCCGGACTCCAAATAAAAACATTGATCTGGAACACTAAGGAAGGCGAGGCCGTCTGGCGAGTGGTCAATTCCCAAAACGGCGAAGTTGTTATTGATAATGGCGTATTTGAATACGGTGAAATTCCAAAAGAAGAAATTCGTTTTGACGATCGGGTGGCAATCGTAACAGGAGCCGGTGCCGGTCTTGGGCGGATATATGCTTTGGAACTCGCCAAACGGGGGGCAAAAGTTATTGCGAATGATCTGGGCGGTGCCAGGGATGGTTCCGGAAAAGGTTCTAAAGGTCCGGCCGATGAGGTCGTCGATGAAATAAAAAACCTGGGAGGAGAAGCAGTTGCCAATTACGACAGTGTCGCCACTGTTGAGGGCGGCAAGAATATCGTTAAGTCCGCCATTGAAGCCTTCGGTACTGTGGACATCGTGATCAATAACGCCGGAATTCTACGGGATAAAAGTTTTTTGAAGGTGGAGCCGAAGAACTGGCAGATTGTCATAGATGTCCATTTGAACGGCGCCTACAATGTGTCGCATCCTGCGTATGCTGTCATGAAAAAGAAGGGATATGGTCGTATTTTAATGACCACGTCAGCAGCAGGGCTCTACGGCAATTTCGGTCAAACCAATTACACCTCGGCCAAAATGGGGCTGGTTGGTTTGATGAACACGTTGAAGCTGGAGGGAGCCAAATATAATATCAAGGTGAATACGATTGCTCCAGTGGCTGCCTCACGACTTACTGGAGATATTCTTCCACCTGAATTTCTGGAAAAACTAAAGCCGGAACTGGTAGCTCCGCTGGCCTTGTACTTGGTTTCAGAGCAGTGTCCGGTAAGTGGCAACATTTACAATGTCGGAATGGGCTGTTTCAATCGGGCTGCCATGGTCACCGGTCCCGGCGCGGTTGTTGGAGACGGTCGGGAAATTCCCTCACCGGAACAGATTCTGAGCCAATGGAAAAAAATCACATCTATAGAAGGCGCTAAAGAGTATCAAAACATCACTGAACAAATTGGTGACTTGTTGACGGCCTTTTCGCAACCAGTCGAGAAATCTGCCGGTTCAGGTCAGGGATTTTCAACGGTTTCAGAGGTGTTTGACGCCATGCCGGGAGCTTTTGTGACGGATGCCGCCACCGGTGTGGATGTCGTGTTTCAATACGCCATCTCTGGTGACAACGGTGGAGATTGGTTTAGTATCGTCAAAGACGGTAATTGCCGAGTAGAAGCCGGATCTCATGAAAAACCAAGCTGTACCCTGAAAATGGGTGAAACCGATTTCCTTGATTTGATGAACGGCAAGCTCCCCGCCATGCAGGCGTACACCTCCGGTAAGCTCAAAATTGAAGGCGACTTGATGAAGTCACAACTGATCGAGAAATTGTTTAGATTCCAGGCTTAGTCCATCGATTCGTAAATACGATGACGTATTGACTCAGACTTCGGCCGAGCTCAGTCGAGGGCCTCAGGACTAAGTGCTGAGGGAGCAAATTTGTTAGATGGGTCAATAATTATATGTCACTGTAATTGCAAATCAACGCACTTAGTGATGCTGGGTCTAGCAATTTTTATGAATTTATTTGAACAGATCTATAAAAGAGGAGACTAAAAATGATCGGCATTACATCCTACGGTGCATATATTCCACGGTTGAGGTTGGATCGCATGGCTATTTTTCAGGCTATGGGCTGGTTCGCACCTGCAATTATGATGGTGGCCCAGGGGAAGCGTTCCATGTGCAACTGGGACGAAGATTCAATCACAATGGCAGTGGCGGCTTCCCGTGATTGCCTAAAGGGAAAGGACAAACAAAAGCTCGATGCCCTTTATTTGGCTTCGACGACGTTGCCGTTTGCCGACCGGCAAAATGCCGGAATTGTGTCGGCGGCCTTAAACCTCAGAGACGATCTGGTAACCGCGGATCATACGTCTTCGCAAAAGGCAGCAACAACAGCCCTAATTACGGCCTTTGAATCCGTGTTAAGCGGTGAAAAAAATAGTATCATAGTAGCAGCCAGTGACCGTCGCGAGACCAAAACCGCTTATTTTTATGAAATGTGGTTCGGTGATGGAGCCGCCTCGTTAATGGTGGGAAACACGGATGTCATTGCCGAATATAAAGGTTCTTACTCCATTTCCTGTGATTTTGTCGACCACTATAGGGGTTCCGATAAAAAGTACGATTACGTCTGGGAGGAGCGCTGGACCAGAGATGCAGGGTATGGAACCTTTATTCCCCAGGTGGTTCACGGCCTTTTTGACAAACTGGGGATCAGCATGGATGATGTTGATAAGCTGGTGTACCCCTGCTTTTTTAAGGGCGATCATCGCAAAATCGCCCAAGGGCTTGGAGCCGGGCCTGATAAGCTGGTGGACAATATGCATGAAACGTGCGGTGAGACCGGCACCGCGCACTCCTTTTTGATGTTTATTTCTGCCCTGGAACAGGCCGATCCAGGGGATCGTATTCTCATGTGCGGTTTTGGCCAAGGAGCCAATGCGATGTATTTTGAAGTAACCGACGCCATTACTAAGTTACCGAAACGCAACGGTGTCGTCAGGTCATTAGAGAATAGAAAATCAACCGACAACTATCATAAATGGCTTAAATTCAGGGATTTAATTCAGACGGAAATGGGAATACGCGCTGAAGCTCCCACGCAAACCGCCACCACGGTGTTGTGGCGTAAGAATAAAATGATTTTAGCTCTGGTGGGAGGCAAATGCCGTGAATGCGGTACGCCCCAGTTCCCTAAAGCAGATATTTGTGTCAATCCTAATTGCGGTGCGTTTTACAGCCAGGAGGACTATGAGTTCGCCGATGTACCGGCCCAGGTGAAGTCGTTCACCGGTGACATGCTGTCTGTATCGGTTGATCCGCCGGCAATTTACGGTATGGTTCAGTTTGAAGGCGGCGGAAGGATGGTTGCGGATTTCACCGATTGTGAACTGGATGAAATTAAAGTTGGTTTGCCTGTGACAATGGAGTTCAAACGCAAGGGAGTTGACCAAGATCGTGGCTTCGTCAACTATTTCTGGAAAGCAGTGCCGGTACCTGGAGCAGCCTCGGATTTGGATCGGATCCGCTTCGATGATCGCGTTGCAATCGTCACTGGTGCCGGTGCCGGGCTGGGAAGAGTCTATGCCCTCGAGTTGGCCCGGCGTGGAGCCAAAGTGGTTGTCAATGATCTAGGTGGCTCCCGCGATGGCTCAGGTGAAGGATCTTCCAGTGCGGCGGATAAGGTTGTTGATGAGATCAAACAGCTTGGCGGTGATGCAGTGGCAAATTACGACAACGTTGCCATGACGGAAGGCGGTGCAAACATTGTCAAATGCGGTCTGGAAGCCTATGGCCGCATAGATATTCTCATCAACAATGCCGGTATACTCAGGGACAAGAGCTTTCTGAAAATGGAGCCCGAAAATTGGAAAGCGGTAATGGATGTTCATTTGAACGGCGCCTATAACGTCACCCGGCCAGCAATGGCAGTCATGAAAGAAAACGGCTACGGACGCATCGTCATGACGACTTCAGCGGCAGGACTATACGGC
>JASFJP010000055.1:0-12882 GCA_050121225.1 Desulfobacterales bacterium | reverse complement strand
CGATTCCAATCATATTCCCCGGAAGTGACTTTGTCTTCCATTCTGCGAATCCGCTTTTCCAGATGTTTCCATTTCCGTTTCAGTGTATTTGCTGCGTCGTTTCTGGTGCAATGATACCGGCTGCCGGTTTTGTGTTGGGATCCGGACCCGACATGCTTTGACGGATCCGATTTCATCAAAAGCGCTGCGAGTACATAGATTCCAACAATCGGCCAGAAGCCGGTGCAAATAAATAAAACTATGGCGATTGCTCTGATCCAAAAAACCGAAAAATCAAAATAGTCGGCAACTCCTCTGCATACACCTAGTATAACACCGTTGCGTGAGCGGTAGAGTCCTCGTCTGGACATACTTTTATATCTGCTCATGGTTGGGCTCCCTCTCTTCCTGTATCGTCAATGATCGTTTCCAGCGCGTCGACGCGTTTTTCCATTTGGTCGATAGAAGCGGCCTTGATCGCTTTTAAATCCATTTCAATTTCTTCGTCCAAAGAAAGTCTTTCCAACTCATCTTCCAATGTTGGTTTGCGACCGAAATTAACCAAGTCGGCTTCGGCTTCCATGTGCTCAATGCGGTGCTCCATTTCCTCAAATTTAAAGATAGCATCGGCACTGTCGATACGCCGTATCTCTTCCTGGGTTCTTATTTTACGGGCAGCATGAATGTGACGCTGTACAAGTATGCGTTCTTTTTCCCGTGCGTTTTTCAATTTTTCTTCAAGCTGCCGAATGTCTTCCCTGTACTGCCCAAGCAACGCTTCGTGTTCGCTCAATTCATTGGCGAGCGACTCGACTCGCTGTGAGTGGCGCCTTTTCTCAAGCAGCGCTTCCCTGGCGAGATTATCGCGTCCCTTGTTTACAGCCAAATTGGCTTTATCTTCCCAATAATCGACTCGCTTTTCCTGCGCCTGCAGCTGGTGCTCAACCTTTTTACTCTCTGCCATCACACCGGCACATGCCGATTTAAGTTCGATCAGCGTATCTTCCATTTCCTGAATCATCAATTTGATCAGCTTCTCCGGATCCTCCGCGCGATCGAGCATGGAGTTGATGTTTGAACCGACAATATCGCGAAATCGTGTAAATATGCCCATGGTATTACCTCCTTTTATTCCATTTTAATTACTTCTTGAGCACGTACCATGCCAAGTATGTATTGCTGCATAACATTCTAAAATAATTACTAGTTTTGGATGAAGTAACCAATAATTAGGTGGTAAAAAAAACTATATAATGGCTAAAAATACCACAATACATAACTTTTTCTGCCAAAATAGGTTTGAGTTGTTGAGAAATTCAAATAATCGATTTCAACCTCAACCGGTAAAAATAAATTCAAAAAAATAGGGCACTATTCTTATTGGATAGGGCATTCAGTGTACAAGATCAGCACCTCTTTCACATACAAAAGGGCTTGCCTCGCAGACTTCAATGATTAATAATTACGATTATTCGAGAAAAATCAAAGAGCTTGTTGCAATGCACTGTTCGCAACCAATCGAGCAATACGAAATTGGGAGGATAATTATCGTGACCCCGGATATCTTACTGGTTTTATCAATTTTGACTGTTGCCGTTGTCTTTCTGATCTTCGAATGGATTCCGATGGAGGTTACCGCCTTGCTGGCCCTGGGTGCAGTTGCCTTGACCGGTCTCGTCAGTCCAGTGCAAGCACTGTCGGGATTCAGCAATCCAGCGGTCGTCACCGTGTGGGCGGTGTTCATTCTCAGCGGGGGCTTAACCCTTACAGGCGTTGCGAATGCCATTGGACGCTTTGTCTTGCGTCTGGCCGGCACTAGCGAATCGCGTATGATCATTGTGATCATGGTAACGGCCGGTGTCATGTCGGCGATCATGAATAATGTGGCTGTTGCAGCACTGATGCTGCCGGTGGTCATGGATATCGCCCGCCACACCAATCGACCGCCATCGAGGCTGTTGATGCCACTGGCCTACGGCTCACTACTGGGAGGTCTGACCACTCAGATCGGTACGCCACCGAACATTCTTGTCAGCGACGCCCTGCGCGATGCGGGGATGAAATCCTTTACTTTCTTTGATTTCACACCGGTCGGTCTATTCATCATGTTCTCCGGTGTCGCCTTCATGATCCTTATCGGTCGCCATCTGCTGCCCCAGCGGGATGTTGCCAAAGAATCATCACCCAACAAAAAACACGACTGGCAAAGCCAATATGATTTGCAGGAACGGCTGTTTCAAATTCGCGTTCCCCGGGATTCTATACTGGCCAACAAAACCCTGGCTCAAATCCGAATGGGTTCTGTTTTAGGCTGGAATACAATCGGCATTACCCGTGGTGATCGAACTTTTCTGGCTCCGGGACCAACCGACACCCTGCAGGCCGGAGATCGATTAACGGTTGAAGGTCGGATTGAATCTTTGAACGAGTTGAAGAATTGGCACCAGTTAGAGGTTGAAGAGGGTGGTATCGACCTGCAGAAACCTTACTCAGATGAAATCAAAATTGGAGAAGTTTTGCTGCCGGTCAATTCACGTTTTGTCGGTAGCACCCTCAATTCACTTGGTTTTCGCGGCCGTTTCGGCCTCAATGTGCTTGCCATTCGCAGAGATGATTATGTCAAACGCACCAATCTGCAGGATGACCCGCTGCAGCGCGGTGACATGCTTCTCGTAGCGGGCCTTGAAGAGCATCTGGAACAATTAAAAGATACGAGTGGTTTTGATCAGTTTCGCTATGTTGAACGCTCAGAACTTATCGATGTCTATCATCTACATGAACAGCTGATGGTCATGCAGGTACCTCCGGATTCGCCCCTGATCAACAAAACATTGAAAGAAAGCCGCTTGGGAGATGCGCTTGGGAGCCGGGTCCTCGGTATACTGCGTGGCAACAACCCCATTATTATGCCCGAGCCGGATGAAGTCCTGCAGTCCGGAGATCGACTGGTAGTCGAAGGGCGTATGCGGGATTTCGAAAATTTGCGCGGACTGGAAGAATTAGAGATCGAGCGCCGAACCGGCACCGATGTGGATAAACTGATATCGGGAGATGTCGGAGTGTTGGAGGCCATTCTTTCGCCCCAGACGACTTTGGAAGGCAAAACCCTGCGGCAAATCAATTTTCGCGAGAAATTTGGGCTGAATGTTCTGGCTTTGTGGCGACGCGGCAAGGCCTATCGCTCTAATTTACGTGATTTTGATTTACGGTTTGGCGATGCTCTGCTCCTGATCGGTCCGCGCAGCAAATTGCAGCTGCTGGGACGTGAGCCAGACTTTATCGTCCTGACGGAAACGGCGCAGGAAGAATTGCGCCTGGAAAAAATGAAACTATCCATACTGATTATGGCCGGCATCCTGCTGCCAGTCATTCTGGGCTGGGTGCCAATATATATCGCGGCTGTGGTCGGCGCGGCCCTGATGGTGCTCACCGGCTGTCTCACCATGGATGAAGCCTATCGCCAAATTGAATGGAAGGCGGTGTTTCTAATCGCCGGAATGCTGCCCCTGGGAACCGCCCTGGACCAGACCGGCGCCGCCAAACTGATAGCCGAGGGGGTGGTGGCCCTTGTCGGCCCGTACGGTCCCCACGCAGTGATGTTCGGCCTGGTGGCCCTGACCTTTCTGGCCACCTGTTTTGTACCGACGGCGGCTCTGGTGGTGCTGATGGCACCGATCGTTCTGAACACATCCGCCAATATGGGACTTTCACCCTACGGGCTGATGATGGCCATCGCTATGGCGGCCTCGGCCAGTTTTACGACACCGATCTCACACCCGGCCAACATCCTGGTCATGGGACCGGGCGGTTATCGATTTGCGGATTATTTAAAGGTCGGTGGACTGTTGACCCTGGTGATCCTGGCAGTCATCGTGGTCGTAATGCCAATGCTTTGGCCATTGGTACCATGAAAAATCCCGATTGTCGAATCTGATTTCCTTGCGTCAACGAATCAATGATACTGTAAAAACAGCCGGTATCCTTTATCCTTTAAAACCTTTAAGTGCTGGGAGACAGTCGCCTGGGCGATGGGTAAATGGTCAACGATATCACCCGTAATACACCTGGAATGGGTAACCATAAACTTTACAATTTCAAAAAAGAACTACCTACCCCGGGGAAGCAGCCATGCTTTGAAAAAAGGATTAACAAATCTGACTTCCTTGCCGCTTTTAAATAGGATGTTGATATTGATCATTCGTGTAATCGCCCGGTTCACCGATGCGGTGCTGTGCGGTCCGACTGCTTTCACAAAATTCATCGAATAAACAGATTTGCCGCCTTCCCTTGCTAAAGCCGAACGGCACTTGAACTGAAAGTCAGTCAGAAGACTGACAAAAGCTTCGTAAGACTTTTGCTCCCTGGCGAAAATCAACTCAAGGGCGGTCTTCAAATTACATGGTGAAACGCTGTCATTTGCCGACGTGACTTCCCACAGGGCCTCACAAAATGGAATATTGCTATGAAACTGAATCTTGCTCCTTAAAAGCGCAATTGCCTCGCCGTCGTCATTTATATTTAGAACATCCTGGAATTCATCAATGATACCAGCCATTTTCTTGGTTCTGTATTTTTTTATTTAATTTTGCTAAACTTCAGCATCGGTTGAGCGGTTCAGCGTTCAAGGTTCTGGGTTGAACATCCATAACCGGCTGTTACCAAACGGTAAACACGTTGATAGTTGCAAATGCTCTTTTTCACCCAATGGGTGAAAAAGGCGAATCTGAGTCTTGCCTCAAACTCCAGGGATAAAGTTAAGGATATCAGTTGACTATAACCTCTGAACCTTGAACCCTCTTTTGAAACTTGCTTGCAAAAGTTTCTTTTTCGATCAATCTGGTAGCTTTATCGCCAGCGGCTGGGCTGAACCTGGAGCCACTCATTTTAGGTTCAGAGTAATTCAAAACATTAAGGTTTGTCGTATCTTTTTAATAATCGACATCGCGAGGATATCTCCAGCAATGATGACCTTAGATCAAAATCTATATGATTTGTTTGCCGACAAAGCCGATGAGGAAAAAATTGAGATATTGAGTCTTGGACTTGGTTATACTGTTGTGACCCTGTCCGGAGGGGGGATCGGTTTATCCTATACGTATTTTCAAAACAAGACATCCTGTGTACTATTGAACAAGATGGTTGATTACGAGAACAGGCCGGCCGCAGAATTACTGGAACATATAAAAAGCGAAAATACCATCGAACGCAGTATGGCCCTGGCTTTGATCAATGCACTGAATCATGACCAGGCTTTGAAATTGCCCGAAGACAAAAAAAACCAGATATTGTTCGATGAATTTCAGATCGGCAAAGGTAGCAGGATTGCCATGGTCGGATATTTTGGTCCCCTTGTCCACATGCTGCAGCAGCGAAACACGAAACTGGAAATACTGGATGAATCTCGAAAGCTGGGGCAGAAAGATGAATTTTACAAAAAGCTTGGTAACTGGGCGGATGTATTATTTTTGACCTCCACATCGATTTTGAACAATACGACCGAAACAATTCTCGGACATGCTCATTCAAACATAAAAACCGTAATGCTGGGGCCCAGCACACCGATGGTTGGAGCCGCTTTTGAGCACCTGCCCGTAAATATGCTGGCCGGAACCGTCCCCATTGACCAAGAAAAAATTGTTAAGGCCATCCGGCACGGCATGGGAACACCGGTGCTGCACAGATACAGTCGAAAAGTATTCTTAGATTTATCCGATTAATTTTATATCAACTATCGGTAGGGCATTTACACTCCAATTCATATTTGAGCTTTTCCGGATTTGAAGGCGCATGCTAAATCGCTTTGATGTAGGTGAAGGAGTGGCCCGACCGATTGGGATTATTGGCCTGATCTTTCTAATCGAGTCTTCCACGCGGGATGCAGGCAATATCCGCTCCCACAACCTTGAAATTCACTAAAATGTCATGAAAAATAATTTGATATGCTACTGTTTCGGATATTCTGTGGATGATATCGAACAAGATTTCATCAAAAACGGGCAATCGTTGATCATTGAAAAAATCGCAGCAGAGAAGAAGTCAGGTGGCTGCGACTGCGCCACCAAGAATCCAAAAGGGAGGTGATGTTTGGCTGATGTCCGCCAGGTGGTGGATAAACTCAAGGGCAGGAGTTCTTTCAATATTATTAGCTGAATAAGATCTAAAGGAAAGGATCTGAAAAATGAACTCTTCGTATCAATAAAAAGTTTAATGAATAATTGAATACAATTCTTTCAAAAAACAATTGACAATGGAACACCATCCGCTATATTCTAATTTAGCGATATAAAAGGATGCAATGAAATCATTTGTGAAAGTCATGAAAGCATTATCTGACCCAAACCGGGTCAAAATTATCAAGCTGCTCCAACAAAAATATATGTGTGTTTGTGAGCTGCAGGCAGCTTTAAATCTTGCTCAGCCGACTGTTTCTAAGCATTTGAAAATACTAGAAGAAGCTGGGTTGGTTGATTATAAAAAAGACGGCTTGTGGGTGAACTACTTTCTTGCCGACGGAAAAAGCAGCCCCTATGCAGCCAATCTGCTTGGAAATCTCCAGCACTGGTTAAACGAAGATCTGGAAATTGCAGATTTAATGGAAAAAGCACCTTTTATAAACCGGAAAGATATCTGCCGGGGCTAATTTTTTTTGTCCAAATATATCGCTAAATAGGCATATAACGTTTTTACGGCCAAAACTCTATAGAAAATAATTCTGATAAACTTTGTAAAGCCATCTAGGATTAAATGAGAAAAGGTAAATTTAACGATGAGTGAAATAGCCACAGTTTCAGAACAGTTAATAGAATTGGAAAAATCTTCGCAGGTTGATCCGGTGGACACCCAACCCAGCCTTATCGACTGGAACGCTATCTGGAAACCCTTAAGTATCATTGCAGGAGTTTTTCTTGTATTTTTCTGGCTACCAATTGACAGCAGCCGATTTTCCGGTGCTGTGATCGAGTCCTTCGCACTAGCCAAGTGGTACGCCCGGGAGCATGTATTGCTGTTATCAGCTGGCTGAACCTTTAATAGCATTCCAGTCACCGATATCCTGCAAAGCTGTTCAGGGAACCGAATTCGATGTTGTTAAAAAACTATTCCAAAGAAATATTCAGACCCGAATGCAACCCCGGTTTTGAATCCGTGCACTGCATCGCATATTTGGAGCAGGACATCTCCGCGGTGCTGCCCTACCTCAACGCGGTTCTTGGAGGTTTTGATTATCTCAAAAACCCACCGGCCGTAATATTTCGTTCCCAGGGCAAATTGATCACCGTGCAGGGTAATAAGATTGCTATCAATGCCCTACGGGATGAAGCCGAAGCCGATAAGATCCTTGAATGGCTCAAACGCGAAATAAACGAAACCTGGAACAATCACGACAGCATCGAGCCCAGCTACGAGGGAGCGCCCAAACCGAAGGTAATCGAGATTCTCAAACTATTGCCAAGAACCAATTGCAGAGAATGCGGCCAACCCACCTGCATGGTGTTTGCCGCCCGCATGGCCGAAGGTGTAAAAGGAGCAGAGAGTTGTCCACCGTTGAGCGTTGAGAACAAACGGCGTCTTGAAGAATACATGAGCCAATTTAAATTTGACGGTTAATTTGGGACCATCTTCGCCGAACTTGCGGGTTTTACCTTATAGCGCTCTTTTTTTTTAGTTTCAAAAGGTATTTTAAATCTTCGATGTCTTTCGGCCGCCCGGCCGCCTGTTTCATTTCAATTAAATCGTCTAATGATGCAAACCAGGCAAATGTATTGCCAAACTTCGCTTTCACTCTGTTGTTCCAGACTTGATCAAATGAAACTCCTTTTACGAAAGGATGGATATCTGTTTCAATAAGATACTGGCGGATCAATATTTTCTTGGTTAATAGCTCTTCCACGGTTATATCCGTCACATCATACCCGAAATCTTTTAAGGCCGCTAATGCTCTTTCCGCATTTGGCCTTTCCGGGCGTATAAAAATGTCAACATCCAGGGTTGCGCGCGAATATCCATGGACCGGGAAGGCCGTCGCACCGATAACTACAAACCTGACTTTATGCTCTTTTAATGATTTCAGAAGACTTTCCGTATCCATGTTTCCTCAGCAATTTTTTCATTTCGTCGGATTTTTTTTGCATCATTAAAAAGCGTTCTTTGGTTGTCAAAGATCTCAGGTAACGCAACTCGAATTCAATTTCTATTGCTTCATTATCTCGGTCTAGTTTTAAAACAACCATCAAAACCCCTGTCACGCAAAGTGTCCTGAAAAATGGTGTGCAAACTGAACTTGGCTTTACTTTATTCTAACCTACAATGATTCATTGCATAATTCAATTAAAAGGATGACTCGATGAGCTTTTTAAGCCGTGAAAAACAAATTCTCCCATAGAAGATTGTGTAAACAAGTTCGCTGATTTTTCCGAAGTGTTTTTCCGATGTTCTCAGTTCCGCTCCCTGCTCCATCGTTTGGGCGGCGTTTCAGATGTCCTTGGTCGGGATTGGAGGGCCTTGCCGTATGAGTTGAGTGATAATTAATATTCGTCACGTCGGATTCGAATAACTTCTTGACGAAAATGTGATATATTTCTATATTTCGCCACATAACGAATTATAGAACATAAATATGTATGAATTTTTAAACATTACAAAGGCCCTGGCCGAGGAAAACCGCCTTCGAATCCTGCTGGCCCTGGACGCCCAGGAACTGTGTGTCTGCCAGATTATCGAGCTGCTCGAATTGGCTCCATCAACGGTATCCAAGCACATGTCGGTGCTCAGACAGGCCCGATTGATAGACGGGCGTAAAGACGGGCGTTGGATGTACTTCCGGCTAGCGGATGAGAATGCCCCCATCGAGGTGAAAGAAGCCATTGCCTGGGTGAAAAAATCGCTCACAGAGAATGAAAGCATCCGCGAGGATGCGAGACGACTCAAAGAGATACTGAAAATAGACCGGGAAGTGCTGTGCAGCCGGAAGTCTCGTTCCAGCGAATATGAAACTAACCAAGACACTGAGATCTGTGTTGAGCTGGACAGCTGATTACAGGCTAACTGAGGATTCTGTTTCTGTGCACTGACAATTCCTGCCTCGGCGAAACAGAAGCCCGATTCAAAAATAGTCGGTCCGGGATGAAATCCGTGCCTTCGTGGAAACGCCGCTCGAATCAATGCAAAAACATGATCAATAAGGAGTGACACACAATGAGCAATGAAGCAATTCAAAACAATGAACGGAAAATGACCAGTGTTTTTGAACGGTTTCTTTCACTTTGGGTGGTGTTGTGTATTATCGCGGGTATCCTACTCGGAAAAATTGCTCCCGGTGTAGCGCAATACCTTGACGGTCTGGCCATCTATGTCAAAGGGGCGCCCGTGGTGTCTATTCCAATCGCAATTTGCCTGTTCTTCATGATGTATCCCATTATGGTCAAGATTGATTTCGGTGAGGTCATCAAGGCCGGCAAAAGCGGCAAACCGGTGTTTCTGACCCTGTTTGTCAACTGGGCCGTCAAACCGTTTACCATGTATGGGATTGCTATCTTTTTTCTTGGCACCCTTTTTTATAATTTCATCGGTCCGGATGCCGTGGACCTGGTCAAAATGCCATTCGGTCTTGATCTGCCGGTAGGCGCGACCCACGGGGCCGGTACGGTGGTTCTTGTTGACGGCGTTAAAATGCTGGAGGTTCCGTTATGGCGCAGCTATCTAGCTGGCTGCATCCTTTTGGGTATTGCTCCCTGTACGGCCATGGTGCTGGTGTGGGGCTACTTGTCGCGTGGCAATGACGGATTGACGCTGGTTATGGTGGCCATCAACTCCCTGACCATGCTGCTGCTTTATGGCGTTTTGGGCGGATTTCTGCTGGGGGTGGGGCGTCTACCGGTGCCCTGGCAGGCGTTGCTGCTGTCCATCGGCATTTACGTGGCGCTGCCGCTGGTGGCCGGTTATCTCTCCCGCAGGTGGATTATTGCCGCCAAAGGGGAGCAATGGTTCAAAGAAAAGTTTCTTCACGTGCTCACCCCGATTACAATTATCGCCTTGCTGATTACCCTGGTGCTGTTGTTTTCCTTTAAAGGGGAAGTGATCATCAGCAATCCGCTGACCATCCTGTGGATTGCCATTCCGCTCTTCATCCAGACCATGTTGATTTTCTGGCTGGGGTATGGTCTGGCGCGTCTGCTGAGACTACGCTATGTGGATGCTGCACCGGCGGCCATGATCGGCGCGTCAAACCACTTTGAGGTCGCCATTGCTACTTCCACGATGCTCTTTGGCTTATCCTCAGGTGCGGCTCTGGCCACCGTGGTGGGGGTGTTGATCGAAGTACCGGTGATGCTGATGCTGGTGAAAATATGCCTCAAAACCACCCACTGGTTTAAAACGGCAGAAATGGGCACTGCCGCCGAACAACCGATAACCGGGTAAAACTAAACTTGCAGCATACCCAGAACATTCACATAATTTTTTATCATTATGCTTGACATTTTTTCTGATATAATGAATATGTAATATAGAATACGGAAAAAGGAGTATGAAAATATGAAAATCGGCGAACGTGGACAAGTTACGATTCCAAAAAAAATTCGCGAAAAGTACGGACTTATGCCGTACATTGAGGTTGAATTTGTGCCTGAAGAAAACGGGGTGTTGATCAAAAAAAAAGGCCTTTATTCCAATCCGGTTGAACAAGTATATGGTATTTTGAAGAAGAAAGCGCGCACAGACAACTATATTGAGGAAATAAGAGGCAGATGATCACATTTGTCGATACCAATGTACTGCTGGATGTCTTTTTACCGGATCCAAGGTGGGGAAAAACATCGAAAAATTTCTTAGATCAAGCTTTTATCCAAGGATCTCTCATAATCAATGAAATTATTTACGCAGAGCTCACACCTCAATTTGGCGAAAAGGATGTACTGGACGAAACATTAAAAATTCTTGGTATTCGAATTGTTTCTTTGGATCTTGAAACCGCGTTCAATGCCGGAATGAAATGGAAAGAATATCGCGAAGCGGGAGGGACACGCAACCGGGTTCTATCGGATTTTTTAATTGCTGCCCATGCCAAAATCCATGCAGACAGACTTTTAACACGCGATCGCGGTTTTTATAAAAAGTATTTTTCTGATATTGAAATCTTCTACTAATTTATCGATTGTTGTCTTTCATTAATCATAAACGTCCAACCTGCTGAAAATTTCTTGTTGACTGAATCTGCCACAAACCGGAATCGATTCAGTTAAAAGTTGCAGTCGCCGCTATAATTTCACCCAAAGAGACATTTGCTTACTATCGCCAACTGCTGGATTATATTGGCCAGAAACTGGGACGAGAAATTCAGTTTATCCAGAGAAAGACCTATGGCGAAATCAATGAATTATTGGCGAGGGGCCGGATTGATCTGGCGTTTATTTGTTCCGGACCCTATGTCGTCGGCAAAGAAAAACATGGTTTCGAGCTTTTGGCCACGCCGGAAGTTCAAAATAGTCATTTTTATCATTCTTATCTTATTGTCAACAAAAACAGTGAGTTCAAGGATCTTGCAGGTCTTCGGGGTCACGTTTTCGCATTTACCGATCCGGATTCCAACACCGGCAAACTGGTGCCGGCCTATTGGCTCAGTCGGATGAATGAACGGCCTGAGACTTTTTTCAGTAAAACCATCTACACCTATAGCCACGATAACGCGATACTGGCGGTGGCTAAAGGCTTGGTCGATGGTGCTGCAGTTGATGGTTTAATCTGGGAATATTATCACCACAAAAATCCTGTCTTCACCTCTGAAACCCGCATTATTCGTAAGTCGGAACCGTACGGCATTCCGCCGCTGGTTGCCTCGAAATCTCTGCCTTTCGAATTAAAGACACGAATTCGCCGGGAATTGTTTGATATGGATCAGGATCCCAAAGGGAGAAAGATTATCAGCGAATTGATGATCGATCGGTTTGTCAACCCACGTGACGATTGGTACGACAGCATCAGGAAGATAAATTTGAAACTTGCTGCATTGAAGAAGGAATCGAATGCGGCCGCACAGCCTCAAAAGTAAGTTACTGATCATCATATCACTTCTGGTGATCGGCAGCGGATTGCTTATTTCGCTGCTCGTTACCCACCGTTACAGCAAAAGCCTTTTTGAATCTATGACGGCCCAGACGGAAAGTCTGGCCCAGGCAATTGCTCTTGACGCCACCGATAAAATCCTGACCAATGACCTAGTGGCACTTCAGAAAATGCTTGATTACCATACGACCAGTACGCCGCATGCCGCATACATTTTTATCATCCGGGCAAACCAGGTTCTTGCGCATACCTTTCCCCGGGGAGTGCCTGTCGAGCTGATAGGGGCAAACGATATTATTCTGGGTAATTACAGTCATCATAAAGAAATTATTTCCACCGAAGGTGAGCGATACTTCGAAATCGCCTGGGCTATTTTTACAGGAAAGGCCGGCAAATTGCGCCTCGGCGTATCTGAAAAGCCATTCCGGGACCAGGTTAAGCAACTATGGCTGCAAATGAGTGCGTTGACCCTTTCTATTCTTTTGTTGGCCATCGGAGGAAGTCTATTTTTCATCAGACGCGTCACCCGACCGTTAGCCTCTCTGGCATCGGCTGCCGAAAAAATTGGCGAAGAACGCCTGGAACTTAATCTGAAAATTCCTCATGACAGTGAAGTCGGGAGATTAGCGCTGTCTTTTAATAAGATGCTTGGGCGCATCAAAGAATACACCCGCAATCTGGAAGAAAAAAACCAGCAGCTGGACCGCGCCCATCATCAAACGCGCACATCCTTTCTTATTTCGCAGGAAATTAATGCTCTAACCACGCTGAATGAGGTGTGTGCCTATCTGGTTAGAAAGCTTCAATCCATTGTCACTTGCAATGATATGGCGGTCGTGGTTTTCA
>JASFJP010000054.1:0-12901 GCA_050121225.1 Desulfobacterales bacterium | reverse complement strand
TTTTTAATAAATTTGTGATTAATTTTTCACCACGGTCAAAACACATCTTGGAGGTGTTTCAATGTCCCAAAACACTGAGATTTCTAAAGCAATGAATATTCATCTGGGAGAAAGCTTTAAGGATTTGCCCGAAATGCCGCACTTCGTTGACGCCATTCGCCGGGCACCTGCCAGACATTTTAACCTCACTCAAAAAGATACCCAACTCGCCTTGAAAAATGCCCTGCGCTATGTTCCCGAAAAATGGCACGCAACCCTGGCGCCTGAGTTTCTGGATGAATTAATGTCGCGAGGCCGGATCTACGGCTACCGTTTCCGCCCCGAAGGCCGGCTAAAAGGCAAACCGATCGACCACTACCAGGGCAACTGCATCGAAGGCCAGGCTTTTCAGGTAATGGTCGACAATAATCTGGACTTCGATGTTGCTCTCTATCCCTACGAACTCGTGACATATGGTGAGACCGGTCAGGTGTGCCAAAACTGGATGCAGTATCAGTTAATTCAACGCTATCTGCAAGAGATAACCTCGCGACAGACCCTAGTCATGGAATCCGGTCACCCCCTCGGATTATTTGCATCTTCTCCGGAAGCTCCGCGGGTGATTATCACCAACGCCCTGATGGTTGGCTGCTTCGACGATCAGGAAAACTGGCATCGGGCCATGGCTCTGGGTGTTGCCAATTACGGTCAGATGACAGCCGGAGGATGGATGTACATTGGCCCCCAGGGAATCGTTCACGGCACATATAGTACACTCCTGAATGCCGGTCGTGCCAAACTCGGTATCCCGGAGGATAAGGATCTCTCCGGCCGCCTATTTGTGACCTCCGGATTGGGCGGCATGAGCGGAGCCCAAGGCAAAGCCATCGTCATTTCCGGCGGTGTGGGAGTGATTGCCGAAGTGGATGAATCCCGCATTCAAACTAGGTTAGATCAGGGCTGGATCAACCTTGCGGTTGATGACCCGGCGGAAGCATTCAAAATTGCCGAAGATCACCGCCGACAAAAACAAGCGGTCGCAATTGCATTTTACGGGAATGTTGTCGATTTGCTCGAGTACGCCGTTCATAACCATATCGATATCGATCTGCTTTCCGATCAGACTTCCTGTCATGCCGTTTACGAGGGCGGCTACTGTCCCCAGGGGATATCGTTTAAGGAACGCACTGAATTGTTAACGTCCGGGCATGAAGGGTTTAAGGAGATGATCGACACGACGTTGAGACATCACTATGAACTAATCAGCACCCTGGTTGACCGTGGAACCTACTTTTTTGATTACGGTAACAGTTTTCTCAAAGCCGTGTATGATGCCGGTGTCAGCGAAATCTGCCAAAACGGTAAAGATCCAATTGAGGGATTCATCTTTCAGTCCTATGTCGAGGACATCATGGGCCCGATTCTTTTTGACTACGGTTACGGCCCCTTTCGCTGGGTGTGCCTGAGTGGAAAGGAAGAGGATCTTCAAAAAACCGACAGGGCCGCGATGGAATGCATCGATCCCGAGCGACGGTTTCAGGACAGAGACAACTTTGTGTGGATTCGCGATGCGGCTAAAAATAAGCTGGTGGTCGGAACCAAGGCTAGAATCCTATACCAGGATGCACTTGGCAGAATGAATATCGCCTTGAAGTTCAACGAAATGGTTCGCAATGGAGAAATTGGACCTGTCATGCTGGGAAGAGACCATCACGACACCGGCGGCACGGATTCACCGTTCAGGGAAACGGCCAATATTAAAGATGGCAGCAACATCATGGCCGATATGGCCACGCAGTGTTTTGCCGGTAACGCCGCCCGGGGCATGAGTCTGGTTGCTCTCCACAACGGCGGCGGCGTGGGCATTGGCAACGCAATCAACGGCGGATTCGGACTCGTGCTGGACGGCAGCGATCGGGTTGATAACGTGATTAAGCGAGCCATCCCCTGGGATGTCATGGGCGGGGTTGCCAGACGTGCCTGGGCCCGCAATCAAAATTCTATCGAAACCGGCATGGCGTACAATCAAATGCACCAGGGTTCGGATCACATCACCCTGCCATTTATTGCAGATGATGAGATGATTGAAAACCTAGTGGTGAAAAATTTTAAAAATAAGCAAAAGTAACAATCTCTGTGTCCTCACCGTCTGATGGTAAATAAAAAATGATAAAGTTCAGGAGCACAAAATGGCAAGTATGAAGAAAATTCTGGAATGCGTACCGAATTTCAGCGAAGGCCGCGATCTGGAAAAAATTGAAAAAATTGTGGCACCGTTTAGAAGCAAAGACGGTGTCAAACTATTGGATTACCAGAATGACGAAGACCACAACCGGTCGGTGGTGACGGTCGTAGGAGAGCCGAATGGATTACAAGCGGCGGTAATCGAATCAATGGGTATTGCCATAGAGGTCATCGATATGCGTTCCCACCAGGGCCAGCATCCGCGAATGGGCGCCATTGACGTGGTTCCTTTTATTCCGGTAAAAGACATCAGTGTGGAAGAGGCCGTGTCCATTTCCATAGAAACGGCAAAAAAAGTCTCGGCCGAATTCAATCTGCCGATCTTTTTGTATGAGCACTCCGCGACGAAACCGGATCGACAAAATCTTGCCTCTATTCGAAAAGGTCAGTTCGAAGGCATGGCTGAAAAAATTAAACAGCCTGAATGGAAGCCCGATTTCGGGCCGGTGCACATCCACCCGTCCGCCGGAGCTACGGCGATGGGCGCCCGCATGCCACTGGTGGCCTATAACGTCAACCTAAATACAAATCAGCTTAAAATCGCCAATCAAATTGCGAAAAACGTCCGGCACATCAGCGGTGGGCTGCACTACTGCAAGGGCATCGGTATCGAGTTGAAGGACCGGTGTATTGTGCAGGTTTCAATGAACATGACGGACTACACCAAAACAGCTCTTTACCGCGTATTTGAACTCATCAAAGTCGAAGCCCGCCGCTATGGAGTGAATATTGTCGGCAGCGAAATTATCGGACTGGTTCCCATGGAAGCCTTGATCGATTCCGCGTCATACTACCTGAGACTTGAAAATTTTTCTATGCAGCAGGTATTGGAGTACCGAATTTATGAGTGAGGAAATGTTATGAATGGTAATTTAATTATAAAAAATGCATCGGAGTTGGTCACCTGCAGCGGATTTAAACCCAAAAAAGGCAAGGAAATGGCCGATCTGCATGTTATTCCTAATGGCGCAGTCATCATCAAAGAAGGCAACATTGAAACGGTCGGCACCACCGAACAAATAGACGCCGAACTTAATAAATCCGTGAGCGAGTTATCTGGATTCGATATTATCGACGCGCAGGATAAAGCGGTTTTGCCGGGCTTTGTCGATTCGCATACCCATTTTGTATTTGGCGGTCACCGCGCCGAGGAATTTTCGTGGCGGCTTCGCGGTGACAGCTACATGGAAATCATGCAGCGCGGCGGCGGTATCCTCAATACGGTGGAGGCGACCCGCAGATCATCTCATGAAGAATTGATCCAATCCGGGATCAAACGTCTGGATTCCTTCCTTTCCTTCGGGGTGACGACGGTCGAGGGCAAAAGCGGCTACGGTTTGGATCACGACACGGAAATCAAGCAGCTGGAAGTGATGGCGGACCTGGACAAACTTCACTACGTGGATGTTGTTCCGACATTTCTGGGCGCCCATGCCGTTCCCAAAGATTATCAGGGCAGAGAGGATGACTTTATCGGTTTTATGATGCAGGATGTTATGCCTGAGGTGGCGGAGCGAAAGCTGGCGGAGTTTTGCGATATTTTCTGCGAAAAGAATGTCTTCTCCGTTGCACAATCGCGGCGTTTACTCAGCCGCGCCAAAGAACTGGGATTAAAAGTAAAATTGCATGCAGACGAAATTGTGCACATTGGCGGAGCCGAGCTTGCGGCCGAGTTGAAAGCGGTTTCTGCCGATCACCTTTTACAGGCCTCCGAGGAAGGTGTTCGCCGGATGGCCGAGGCCGGTGTCGTCGCCACCTTGCTTCCCGGGACAGCTTTCAGCCTGAGAGAGCCGTATGCCAGGGGGCGCGACATCATCGACGCTGACTGTGCGGTGGCACTGGCGACTGATTTTAACCCGGGTAGCTGTTTTACCGAATCCATTCCATTGATTTTTGCCCTGGCAACCCTCTATATGCGCATGTCAACGGAAGAAGCGATCACCGCTTTGACCATCAACGCCGCCGCCGCCCTGGACAAGGCCGATGTCGTTGGCAGCATTGATGCCGGCAAATCCGGTGATGTGGTCATCTTGGAATATCCATCGTATCATTATATTCCTTACCACATCAGCGTCAATACGGTTGAAAAAGTGATAAAAAAAGGCAACCTTGTATATGATCAGAAAAGAAAGGGGATAATATATTGCTGACGGATTTGAAAATCACGGAATACCTGGAAAAAGCTGCCGCAGGAACGGCTGTTCCCGGGGGTGGTAGCGTCGCAGCATTGAATGCGGCCCTTGCAGCAGGTCTTTCAGAAATGGTGGCCAATCTTACTATCGGCAAAAAAGGCTATGAATCTTCTGAAGCAGAAATGCGAGATATTTTGTACAAGGCAACCGCATTGCGCGCAAAACTCACCGCTGCAATCGACCGGGACGCTGAGGCTTACAGCATGGTATTGGCTGCTTTCAAATTACCGAAAGATACCGATGAAGCCAGAAAGTTACGCAGCCTGAAAATTCAAGATGCCTTCAAGCAGGCGGCTCTTGTTCCGCTGGAAGTCGCCCGAGATGCGGCTGAGGTCATGGACCTGACTGCTAAAGCGATTATTAGCGGAAATAATAATACGGTGACGGATGGCGCAGTGGCGGCCATGAATGCGAGAACAGCGGTATTGGCCGCGTTGTACAATGTGAAAATCAACCTGACCTCTATCAAAGATGATGAATTTGTCAAAACGTTAAGCCGGGAAGTAAAACAACTGGAGCAACAGGCACAAGATAAAGAACGGGACATACTTTCGCATGTAACCGCATAGCTGGTCATCTGGTGTTTGTTGTCAGCACTTGACTCCGACGTAGCGCGTCGGAATTATTATATGAAATAAAAAAGCAATTCTGGTTATCCAAAAAGACTAAGTGACGTATCTTGGAATAGCCGCTTTGCGGATGCGGGGGCTTTCAGCTGCGATAGGCTGAGCATTTTGGTAGATTTATGATCTTCAGCGAAACACCTTTAGATCAACCGTTGCTCGGCAGCATCCGTTGGGGAGATCCGGATTTTTTATAAATGTCAAGTACCAGCTCGGTGGCGGCTTGAGCCGACTCACCCGTTACAAAAGGCTCACGATCTGTTTCAATAGCCTTAATGAAGTCATTGATAAGCTGTGAAAATAGGTCTTCATCGGGCTCGAATTCAGGCTGGGTCTGTCCGTCAATGTTATACCTAATAATCTTTGATAGGTCGGTAAAAATGTTTCCTTTGCTGCCGGATATTTCAATAGTTTGTCTGGTCATGCCCATGCAGGCTGTTGAGACCTGAATCATTCCGACGGCACCGCTTTTGAATTCAATAACGGCATATCCGTGATCTTCAACCTCAATATCATGCAGAATATTAAATCGTCTGGCTTCCAATACCTCCTGATAGTCGCCGGCGAGCCACAAAACCATGTCCACCAAGTGGCTCCCCTGTTGGATAAACGGACCGCCGCCGTCAAGAGTTCGGGTGCCGTGCCAGCTGGATTTTGTGTAGTACTCCGGTGCCCGATAAATCTTCATGGTTGCATCCACCACTAAAATGTCACCCAACATGCCGGATTTGATCGCGTTTTCAATATGTTGCATGTGATTATGGAAACGGTGTATGTAGGCAACACCGAGTTTAACACCGTTCCGACGGCAGGCGTCAACCATAGAATGTTGACGTTGACGTGATACATCCAATGGCTTCTCACAAAGGCAGTGCAGCCCTAAATTAGCTGCGGCGATCACGCCTTCATGATGAAGTGCATTGGGGGTGCATATAATCGCCGATTGCGGATGGATTTCATTAACAACGGACTTTAAATCGGTACCGTAGGCCGTTATCCCGTGCTGCTTTGCATACCGTCGAGTTCTATCAGCGTTTCTACCGACAACGGCCGCGACGGAAGCATGGTGCATGGCGGAGATTTTCTCAACATACCGCTGACTGATGTAGCCTGGCCCGATAATCACAAATCGATGCATGGTTGCCAATCAAAGACTTTTACTCTATATGATAAGGGTATTAGCACTGGGAACATAGCCAATGCGCAAAAAATTAGCACGAATGAGTACAATCAAGCAAGTTACAGCAGGAGTCAGTCTAATCAGCTGCATTTGGCTGTTCGCTGGCTGCGCCGAGGTGGTCGTGCCGGGAACACTTGCCGGAGGGGGAGAATTTTATCGATACACCACTTCCAATGTTCCCAAAAGAACCTTCATGGGCAATGTCAACCAGCTCACCGCGGCTGCTCAACGTGCGTTAAAGAAAATGGACATTCAATATCATTCATTGAACCATGAGGATTCCGAAACCGAGATGACAGCATCAACGGATGAGCTTGAAATCACCATCACCATGGAACCGATTACGTCCACCACAACCAAAGTCTCTGTGAACGCTGTTAGAGATCAAATCATCAAAGACAAAGCCACCGCCGCTGAAATTCTGTTCCAGATCAACACCGAGCTGAAACGCAGCACTTCGCCTGATAACGATTACCCCAAAGTTTTCGTTAAGAATAATTGCCACCAACCTATCGACATTCTTGTGTACTATTTGGCCGGTAAGAATCAACCGGAAACCTGGCAGGCCCGCGGCTGGTTTAACGTGGGTCCGGGCCAAAAGAAACACGTTGCCGATACCCACAATCGGTATATTTATTTTTATGGTGAAACGCGCTCTGCAGACAATCTGACCTGGACCGGGAATATATCACAATGGTTTGAAGGAAAGCGCTATCCATTTTTTAAGATAGACATGGGGACAACGTTGGTGGATTTCACCCAATCGTTTGGTTGCGACTAAAAGACAATCCTGTATCAAACCAATCCGGCCGCCGCCATAATATCCGGCACCAACTCCTCTTTGCCGATGGCCATGATGTGAACGCCATCACACATTTTCTCTTCATGGATTCGACGAATCATCCGACCGGTGATTTCAATGCCTTTATTTATGGCCTGTCCTTTGGGGGCGGACGCCATTTCATCAACCAGTTCCTGGGGAACAAAGACGCCGGCGATATTTTTATTCATGAAACGGGCCATCGGTGCGGAGGTTAACAGTATAATTCCTGCTAGAATTTTAGCCTTAAACTGCCGGGCATAGTCCATGAATTCCTTAAATTTGTCTAAGTCATACACCGCCTGAGTCTGGATGAACTCGGCACCGGCTTCAATCTTTTTTTCAAATTTGATCAGTTGGGGTTCAAGAGGATCGGCTTCCGGCGTGACAATGGCGCCGGCACAAAACGACACCCCACCATCCAGGTCATTGCCGCCAAGGTCTTTACCGTTTTCCAATGTTCGCACCGTTTTCAAGAGCTGGCTGGAGTCCAGGTCAAAAACACTTTTGGCTTCTTTATGATCCCCCAGGATCACCGAATCCCCGGTGAGACAGAGAACATTTTGTATCCCCCTTGAAGAGGCAAAAAGAAGATCGGCCTGAAGGGCCATGCGATTGCGATCTCGACACGTCATCTGTAGAATGACTTCTCCGCCGAAATCCTTGACCAGCATGGCGCCGCCCAGTGACGGATATCTCATCACCGAACTTTGATGATCGGTAACGTTCATGGCGTCGACTTTGTCTTTCAAAAGTTCAATATGGTGCTTGAATTTGTCCAGATTTGTTCCTTTGGGAGGAGCGACTTCACTTGTGACGACAAATTTGCCTGATTCTAAAACTTCTTTGAATGGAGTAGGCATATGGTTATCCCTCTTCGAATTTAATTGTTTATCACGAAAACGCAAAAGCACAAAATTATAGTTTCCGTTGGGTACATTTTTCAGGCAACCCCGCGCAATACAACGCTTTACGCCCAACTCTTGTTAACTAAAATCAAGCTGTTGTCAGCTTGATTTTACCCGGCTTGGGCTCACCCAAATGATTACGGGGTTTTTGATATTTTCTCATGGACTCGATTCGCCCAAGCTCATTGAGACGGTTGTAAATCAAGGTCCAAACACAGTCTTTGTTGACGTCGATTTCGCATTTGCCGTGATTCGTCCCCCCGCACGGACCATTGACTAATCCCTTGTGGCAGTTTGTTACCGGACAGATGCCACCGGTCTCCCCGATAATACAAGTTCCACACTGGGTGCAGATTTCGTCAAATGTCCCAAAAGACGTTTCTTTGCCGATAAACAGTGTGTCCAAAGCCGGAATCACCATTTTTTTTAGCTGTCGCGCAATAGATTGCACGCCGAAAGCACAGGTCATGACCAGCAAAGTGTCCGCCTGATCAATTTGCTCACCGAAATCACTTAAAAATTCTCGCGTCAGATTGTCGCAGGCAACCGGTACGACGGTGTTACCAGTTACCAGTTTGCCTTTTTCGGCAAGATCTGTCTTCATTGCCTTTACTTCGGGTTCGCCTCCGGTGCGTGTTAAGGTGACACAGGTTCCGCAGCCGATGATGAATACCCGGTTTAATGCCTTCAGGAGTCGCTCAATTTCTTCTTCTGACTTTTTTTGTGTGATGGATCGAATCATACTGCATTCTCCTCTTTTTCCAGATCGCAGCGGAGGCAGCGCACCGCCTCGCGGCGGCCTTCCTCCTCGCTAAATCCTTTTTCAACTTCACGGAAATCATTTATGCGTTGCCCAGCGTCTTCGAACGCGACCTCGACTCGTGGTTTGTCTTCTGTGCTTTCTTCTTCAAGCGCCAATCCCGTAGCTGTGTGACGGGCGGACTTTTCATCCGGGATATACACCGGGCTATCGTCACCGGTCAGGTACTTATTAATGGCGATGGCGGCGCGTCTTCCGGATGCAATCGCACGGATAACAAACGTGGGGCCGGTGGTAAAGTCACCGCCGGCAAACACCCCGGGTATATTGGTGGCAAGCGTGTTGGTGTCTACGACCAGTGTTCCCCACAGTTCGCGCTCCAGCTGGCTATCGGCGTCAAGAAAAGACATGTCGGCTGCCTGCCCGATGGAGATAATCACATTGTCGGCATCCACAAGCCGGGTGTCGTCAAGATCGCAGGTCGGGTTGAAGCAGCCCTCGTCGTCAAACACGCAGACACAGTGGGTAAATTCGACTCCGGTAACCCGCCCATTTTCCTGGGTGATTTTGCTCGGTGAAGCCTCAGCGTTAATCACGATACCCTCGTCGATCGCTTCATCGACATCTTTTTCCCAGGCCGGCATCTGGTCTCTGGGTTCCAGACAAAAAATATGGGCGTCCTGGGCACCGGATCTGAGTGCGGTGCGGGCGGCGTCCACGGCAACATTTCCGCCGCCGATAATCACTGTCTTGCCGCTAAGCGGCACCTTTTCGCCGGCGCGGACTTGGCTCAAGAATTCCAGGCCGTAGTAAAGACCTTCGAGATCTTCTTCTTCGCCGGGGATACCGATGCGCTTGCTGGCCTGGGCTCCAGCAGCAATAAAAACAGCGCTATAGCCTTCGTTGAGCAAGTCGTTAAAGGTGTGTTTGGCATCAATCGGTGAGTTGTAGAGGATTTCAACCCCGCAATTTTGAATGTACTGAATCTCATCTTCAATCACCTGGCGCGGTAGTCGGAATTCAGGCACGGCAATGCCGAGCATGCCGCCCGCTACGGACTGTGCTTCGAACACCGTAGCCTGGTAACCCATTTTCGCCAGAAAGTAAGCGCAAGTTAACCCGGCTGGACCGGCACCGACGATGGCGACTTTTTCCTCATGGGTTACCGCAAACGGGTCTCTTTGAAAGCCTACATTACTAAAATACCAATCGGAAGCCAAACGCTTGAGGGCGCGTATCGCTACCGGCTCGTCAAGTTCTCCCCGCCGGCATTTGTATTCGCAGGGATGAATGCAGATGCGACCGCATACTGCCGGAAACGGATTGCGTTCACGAATGATCTCGACGGATTTTTCATAATCACCTTCGGCAACGGCGGCCACATAATTGGGTACATCAATGCCTGCCGGGCAGGCATGCTGGCAGGCGGAGATGACCATAGAGTCGCATACAGCACCGGCACAGCGATGCTCCCTAATATGATCCTCGTATTCTTTGAGGAAGTATTTAAGCGTGGAGATGGCTGGTTTGGGGCAGGCCTGCCCAAGGCCGCATAGGGATGCCTCGGTCAATGTCTCCCCCAGTTCCCGAATAGTTTCGATATCTTCCATGCGACCTTCGCCGCTTGTTATGCGCGTGAGGATCTCCAACAGCTGGGTGGTTCCCAGCCGACATGGGGCGCATTTTCCGCAGGATTCCGACTGAGTAAAACTCAAAAAGAACCGGGCGATTTCCACCATGCAGTTGTTTTCATCCATGACCACCATACCGCCGGATCCCATGATAGCACCCACCCGTTGAACAGTGTCGTAATCTATTTCCAGATTCAAAAACTGGGCGGGCACGCAGCCACCGGCGGGTCCCCCCATCTGGACCGCTTTAAACGCTCGGCCCTTGGGTATGCCGCCTCCGATATCGTAAATTACGTCTTTGACGGTAGCGCCGATGGGCACTTCCACCAGGCCGGTATTGTTGACCTTGCCGGCTAAAGAAAAAATTTTAGTGCCCTTGCTGTCTTCGGTGCCGACCTCGCCGTACCAGTCTGCCCCCTTTTTAATGATCAGCGGAACATTGGCCCAGGTTTCCACGTTATTGATATTCGTAGGCTTGCCGTCGATACCCGCCTGGGCGGGAAACGGCGGTCGGGCACGTGGCATGCCGCGTTGGCCCTCAATGGATGCCATTAGGGCGGTTTCCTCACCACATACAAAAGCACCGGCACCCAATCTCAGCGAAAGGTCGAAGCTAAACCCGGTACCGAGTATTCCTTCGCCCAAAAGTCCAAGCTCATTGGCCTGTTCGATGGCAATGGTCAGATGATCTACGGCGATAGGATATTCCTCCCGGACATAGATGTATCCGTATTCGCTGCCCATGGCGTAAGCGCCGAGCAGCATACCTTCCAGGACAGCATGAGGATCACCTTCTAAAATAGCGCGATCCATAAATGCACCGGGGTCACCTTCATCTGCGTTGCACATCACGTACTTCGGTCGGCCTTTGGACTGTCGCGCGAATTTCCATTTGAGCCCGGTCGGAAATCCTGCTCCACCGCGGCCCCTGAGCTTCGCCGATTGCACTTCATCAATTACCTGCTCCGGCGTCAATTTCGACAGCGCCTTGACGAATGCCTGATAGCCACCAGCTGCAATATAATGTTCGATGTTGGTAGGATCAATTCGGCCGCAGTTAGACAAAACCCGGCGCTCTTGTTTTGCGTAAAATGGAATCTGGCTGCGGTAAAAAATCGGCTGGAACGTTTTGGGCAAACGATAGGCAAGTCGGTCGATCAGCTGGCTGCGTTTTAAAGTCTGGGCGACGATCTCACCGGCGTCATCCGGGATTACCTCTTGATATTGCACTCCCAGGGGCTCAATTGCCATAACCGGGGCTTTGGCACAGAAACCGTGGCAGCCGGTGGCCCGGATTTCCACCTGTCGAGTGAGTCCCTGACTTTTTACTTCGTCGTTTAAGGCCTCAAAAACTCCGGCAGCACCATATGCGCGGCACCCCGTCATGCAAACATGCACTTCGATGATACCCTCTTCTCTCCGAGATACAATCTTGTTGCGCAGCCACTCCAGCTGTCCGATGGATGAAAGTTTCTCCATTTTTTTTTGCTCTCTCCCTTATTTTTTCCGATACTCTCCCAGGACGCTGGTCACTTTGGGTGGGGAAAGTTTACCGAAATAGTCGTGATTGATCATCATGGTGGGTGCCAGAAAACATGCGCCTAGACATGCTACGGTTTCAAGGGTAAACTGGTAATCTTCACTGGTTTCGCCTTCCTTCAGGTCAAGCTCCTGCTTCATTAATTTCAAAATGCTGCGGCCACCCTTTACATGGCACGCCGTACCCCGGCAAACCTTGCACACGTATTTGCCTTTGGGTTTCAATGAGAACCCGGAATAAAAAGTAATGACTCCCTGGACCTGGGACGGGAACAGATTCAGGGCTGCGGCGATCGGTTCAATTGTCTCCGGAGGGATGAAGCCGAATTCTTCCTGCACATCCTGCAGCAGAGGAATGAGCCCCCATTTTTCGTGTTGGTGTTGCTCAATGATCGCATCGAGTTTGCCTAATTCGATTTCAGGTGGTTTCATTTACGCATTCCTTTTTATGCTTTTTCTATTCGGACCTGACACGTTTTCCAGCCGGAAGAGCCCGGTGTTGTCATATCGGACAGTTCGAAAAGATTCATAGCATCATTATCATTGTACCCTGTCGGCACAAAAATTTGACGCGATCCTAACCCCTCTTTGAGACGGATCTCCCTCGTTAAGGAACCAAACCGCGAGCGGACAATTACGCTATCATCGGTATTTACGTCGAGATGCTCCCCATCTTCCGGTGAGATTTCTATTTTGCCCGCCAAATCATAATTTTGAATTCGTTCCGATGCCCGTGTCCTCGTGCCGCTTCCCAGATGATATCTTAACGTCCCTATAATTGCCGTAAACGAATAGTCATCCTCGGCTGAGGCTTTTTCGGTGGAAACCACCGGATAAAAGGATATCAACCCGTCTGTACCGCGAGATTCAAAAATGGCTTTTGTGCTGGTGATCGTTATCCAATCCTGATCGTGACCATTCAGCGACGCGTACATCGGTACAAATTTTCGGATTTCTCTTCTAATTTCTTCAAGGGACCCATAAGGACTGCTGTTGCCCAGTTTGGCTGCCAGAAGGTCAAGAAC
>JASFJP010000053.1:0-12970 GCA_050121225.1 Desulfobacterales bacterium | reverse complement strand
GTTGTGTACACCCCATATGGAGGCAGCCGGCGGAGGGGCCATTTTAAACATCTCTTCTATGGCGGCAGAAAACAAAAACAGAAACATGGCATCCTATAGTTCATCCAAAGCAGCTGCGAGCCATCTGACCCGGAACATCGCTTTTGACCTGGGGCCAAAGAAAATCCGGGTGAATGCAATTGCTCCGGGTGCCGTTAAGACCGATGCTCTTGCATCCGTGCTGACGCCGGAGATTGAGACGGCGATGTTGAGAAATACGCCACTGGAACGTCTGGGCGATCCGAAGGATATTGCCTATGCGGCATTATTTCTATGTTCTCCGGCTGCAGGATGGATCAGTGGTCAGGTATTAACGGTCAGTGGCGGAGGCGTTCAGGATTTAGGCTGAAACAATCGCTTTCGACCCATGGCAACCTATTGTAGTTGTTAGTCGTTTATCCATCGATGTATTCACAAATCGCTGAGCGGACCGCATGTGGCTCTATGGCATACTGGATTTATCAGCTTCGTAGAGATACCAGAAGATGAGCCCGCTCATCGCGGAGGCTGTTACTATGAAACCCATGAAAATCAGACGCCCAATTCAGCCATGGATATTGGTTTTCACTGTATCCGTAGTAGTGATTTTTCCATCTGTTTCATATGGGACTTTGGACTTTCCGGATGCAATGGAAAGTGACCCTGCCGTTCTGGGTTGGATGCAAGGATTCCCGCCACCACCTGACAAACGGATCATGCAACCCGAGTCCGACTACTTCAGCTTCCCTAAGTTGCGCTGGACCGTATGCCACATTCGGGAGCTGTTACCGTCAAAGGAAGTGAGTCGCGGCATCGGCCCTCCGGTTCCGCTCAAATATGCAATTGATAAAGGCATTGACACCGTGCACTTCAAGTCTCTCGGTAGCGGTGAACCGATGACATGGAGGGAATCGCTCTCGGCAAACTACACCGACGGCATACTCATCCTGCACAAGGACAGGGTCGTTTATGAAAGGTACTTCGGTTGTCTCGACCAGACAGGTAAGCACGCCGCAATGTCGATGACCAAGTCGATGACGGGGCTGCTGGCCGAAATCCTCGTAGTCGAAGGCCAGCTCGACGAAAGGGCCCAGGTGGCTTCTATTGTTCCCGAACTTGCTGGCAGCGCGTTCGGGAGTGCAACCGTACGCCAGGTCATGGACATGACCACAGCCCTTGATTACAGCGAAGACTATGCCGACCCGGAGGCTGATATCTGGGTTTATTCGACTGCTGCGAGCCCGCTGCCAAAACCTAAGGACTACCAAGGCCCAAACGGCTATTTCGAATATCTCCAAACCGTGCAGAGGGATGGCGCCCACGGAGAGAGCTTCGGTTACAGGACGATTAACACGGACGCACTGGGCTGGATCATCTCGCGGATCACGGGCAAGGATCTAACGGAACTTTTGTCAGAGCGGATCTGGAGCAAGATAGGCGCAGAGCAGGACGCTTATATGACTGTAGACGCCTTAGGTACGCCTTTCGCCGGAGGCGGACTCAGTGCAGGACTGCGAGATTTAGGCCGAATCGGTCTCCTGATGTTGAATAGTGGGAGGCTAAATGGCAAAAGACTGTTTCCAGAGAAGGTCGTGCAGAACATCCGGTCCGGCGGCGACAAGCGCGCCTTCGCCAAAGCCGGTTACAGAACCCTTGAGGGAGGCAGTTACCGCAGCATGTGGTGGGTCTTCCACAACAAACACGGTGCGTTTGCGGCGCGCGGTGTGCACGGACAGACCATCTATGTCGATCCGACTGCCGAAATGGTTATTGTTCGCTTCTCATCCTACCCATCGGCAAAAAACGCAAAAATTGATCCAACCTCGCTGCCGGCTTATCAGGCTGTGGCGGAGTACCTGATTGAGAATTGATAGACAGTTCCACCGGATAACTGCCAACCAATGATCACACCATGATATCTTTCCGATTTGCAAATCCCAACTTTCCGGATTCGGGTATATCTGACAAATCTATATTTCAGAAATATTTGTGATACTTTTTTAAATCTCAGGTTTAAGGTTTCCAGACGATTTACACTAGTCATGCAAAGTTCACATTCCGGCTATCCTACTAAAAAATTCGGATTGCCGATTTTTTTAAGATTTGCCCAGCTTTTATGTGAGTTGGCAAATTTAAGATTACCCAGCCTAATACACACCATCCCGCAATTTTTCCCAAGATTTGGTGAAGGCACAAAAATAAAAACTCAAAAAAGTGTGGGTTTGTCATGGTCTAATCTACAAATCAGATCGAAAATGGCCGGATACTATATATTGTAGTCTGATCTTTTTGAATTTTCTTGAGTTTCGGATTAGGATATGAAACGAATATCGCGAAGAACGACACACAACGGAGCTTTTATCTTGACGAAAAACCACAAGAAAATGAAGGCACCTCCCTCCTGTCGGCTATCTCAATCAATCTGCATTTTTTTGATTTTGGAGATTAACCGGCTAAGATGATATTTGAAAAAAGAGCAGATAAGAACCCATGGAATCAAAGAACAAGACTCTCCCTCTTATCGATGGCATAGTTAATCTGCTTTTGGGTATATTACTACTTTTATTTCCTCTTGGAATTGCCGAATTAGTAGGTGCTCCGCCACCTAATACTCATTTTTATCCGACTATACTTGGAGCTGTTATTTTTGGAATTGGAATTGCATTGCTGATTGAGGTTTATGGCCAGCCACGCGGAATACGCGGTTAGGGGATAGCCGGTGCCATTGCAATTAATTTCTGTGGTGCCGGGTTTCTAGTCCTGTGGTTGATTTTCGCTCCATTGAGCCTGCCATTACGTGGCTATATTGTCTTGTGGGCGATTGCCATTGTTGTACTGGCAATTGGATTTGTTGAATTGAGTAACAAATCTTGGAAGCAATGATGAGCGCATCCACTGAAATACATCCTCAATTTTGGGCGATGTTTTTAATGATCTCATAGAGATCAATCGGACTTTTTTGGTTTTGAATTGCAATTTGTTTCAATGTCAAATCCGCAGATGCCGTAATCCCTTCCCCTTTTAATTTACGAATGACAACTTTATTGCTCAGGTCATATTGAGTGCAAAAATCAGCCAGTGTAAGGTTGCCAGTCCCCGGTGGGGGAGACTCCGGCAAAGAGGTTTTGCTACCCAAATCTTTATCTAAGAGGATTGAAGCTGGTTTTATCGTTTCATAAATCTGCTTTGGAGGTATATTGTAACGTTTCCCGATGGTCTGCAAGGTAATCATGCTATCTTCGACCGGGTATCCGGCCTGATCCAGTAGCTCCATGCTCTTGGTAAGATCCAGTTTCAATTTTTTGGCGAACGTTTTCAACGAGGAAAGTTCGGCGTGTCCATAAGGAGGTTCTCCATATTTTACAGCACCGGAATCTTTGAAGTGATCATTCAGTGACATGATCCAGCTAAAAGGAGGCACCATCAAATAGGTGCCGACCACGAAGGCGATTGTTATGACCAACGAAGCGTTAAACTCGGGGGTGAACACCTTAATCTTTTTTGCTTTGTCTTTTAGATAGTTAATTAGCGGTTTCCAATTGTAATAGATATGCACAGAAAGTGCGATTAGAAACAGAAGCCCCAGGTTGATATGGATATTTCCCCAATCCGTCTTGGTCAATCCCCACAGTCTCCAATCTGCCCAGTAGGCCACACGTCCCTGGGGGACGATATATAAAATGATACTGGTCAATGCCATCATAAGAAAAGACAAAGAGGCTGTTAATGATATAATCCTACGTATATTCATAATCTTATCCTTTGCATCGATCAAAATGTTTATCCGGTCTACAATATTTGTTCATAGGGATGCGAGGTGAATATTTCGCAATCATTTTTAAAGTTTCTTGTCTAAAGGAAATAAGTGATAAAGCGAAAGGATTAAGATTGGTTACACCAACCCAAAAAATCATGCAAAAAGGTATGCGTGTTAATGATTTTGAAGCCACTGCAGGATAATATGTATTTTAAATGAAATTATCTTGCAATGTCTCTATATCTCCCTGAAAACATTGATATAGATAAACCCATAATATTGTTATGATCAGGGCGCATTTTTTACGATGAACCATGTCCTAGAAGGTTATGGTATTCATCATGTGTTAGTTGGCCATCTTTGTCCAAATCAGCTTCATTAAATTTTGCCTTGTCTTTTCCAAAATATTTTTCAAACTCCTGAAATGTCACCATGCCGTCCTCGTCTGAATCCAAGATTCTGAAGCAGACATGATCCTTTTTTTCATCTGCCCAACATAAGGACGTAGATACATTCAAGAAAGATGCAATTATAAATATCACCCATATTTTATTCATTTAAATGCTCCAAGTTGAAATATTTTTGTTCTATCATAAGTATGAGGTCGCAGTTTTTAATTGTTTTAAATGCTGTTGTCAAACATATATTGCGCCGTCGGAAGCAATACTGCATTTTTACCACCAGAGTTCATACGAGGACTACGGTTATTAGTGTTCGGTTTTAAACAATGTAAAAATTGAGGATTCGTCGACGGAATATGCAATCTTCTAGTGGTGTTCTGTGACTGTGGAGGCAGGCACGGAAGACACAATTATAGCAGGACTCAAATTTTATATATTTTTCATTGGGTAATCTGCAATGGGCATCAGCGGCCATTCCAGAGTTAATTTTCAGTGCTTGTATCGGACCCTACCATTTCTTGCTCTAAAAAGCCTTGTTAAATCGATTTGAAACCAGTATTTTTCAGATAAGTGAATTTTTTAGTTTAATCCAACTTGCAATTCGTGCCAATTTTTACGCTGATCTATTATCATAGTTTTCTTGTGACTGGGAAAATCGCAATAAATCTAAATTGTTGATGTTTTCTGTATTTTGGCAAAGATCATGATTTGTTTAAAACATAAGAGGTTGCCATGGAATTTCATATAATCCCAGATAAAGAAGCCCTGAGCAAATGTGTTTGGTGCCAAAGCCATATCAGCGACGATATGGAAGTCTTTGGTTGTGGCGCAAAGCTAAAGCCAAATATCAACCTATCTGAATATGAAAACCACTGCATTCAGATAGGGCTGGTTTCCGAAGAAAAGCCTATTTACATGATGGTAACAGCTCAAGGCTCGGAGGCTAAAAATGAAGGTAAAGACGGCATGTTTTTAGTTTGTTCTAAAAGATGTGGTGTAAAACTAAAGAGTGCATTAGAAAAAGAAATTTCTTTAGGAAAAATGTTTAAAACATTTTGGTTTGAGTAAGCATACCCAAAAACTTTGAGATTCAGAACGCGGTCAACGGTGGCGATTTCGGTTAACTCCCAGCCTCTGAAATTTATGAAACGCTGTGAATAACGATTTATATATTTAGCTTTTTCTGTACTTAGCGAATTACCTATATCAGCAAGCGCCTATAGAAAGGAGACCATCATGGAAATGAAAAATGTACTGGCAGGATGGAGCAAAATCTGCCCCGGCTGCAATATCGGACGTAAATATCCGGATTCCTTTATCGGCAAGAAAGTGAGAGATCATTGGAAAAAAGGGTGCATCTCTCACAATGCCTATGTTGAGGTGTACGGCGGCGATGAACCTTCGCCGAAGAAAAGCAAGGAAACATCCAACGATAAGTGATTTCACCAGCGGATTATTTGGTTGAAAAAGATGTCGCCGAAGATAACCAAAAGGCTTTATGTAGTTATTACCAGCGTTTGTTTCAATTGGGCGTCAAATGAGACAAGATCGGATCAAATGGAACGAGAAATACCGAAAAGAGCACCATCCGACTGAAGTAGCCGGTGTTGTGAAAAGGTTTTACTACCTGGCTCCCGGCAAAAAAGCGCTGGATATTGCTGCAGGCAACGGACGCAATGCTGTTTTTCTCGCCCGCAAAGGCTTTTCAGTTGACGCCGTGGATATATCCGAGGTCGGACTGGCTGAGTTTGCAGACAAGTTTCCGGACATCAATACAATTTGTGCCGACCTGGATCAGTTCGATATCGCCACAGCTCGTTACGATCTTATCGTGAATGTCAAATTCTTAAACCGTCGATTGTTTCCTTACATACAGGAAGGATTGAAACCGGGAGGAGTCGTTATATTTCACACACTGCTGGAGTCAGATAGCATAAAAAGCACCCCAGAACATTGTCGCGATTATCTCTTGAAGCCAAACGAATTGCTACACGCGTTTTCAGCGATGCGGATTATTTATTACCGCGAAACCAGAGATTTCAAAAGGAAGCATTCCGATGAGATGGCCACTCTCGTTGCTGTCAAGCAATAGCAGACAGTTTGACTGATCTTTAATTTTCGGTTTCCTCATAGGAAAATGAAAGGTTGCCCCGTCGTGCCAATCTTACGATTGGGCTTAATTGTAATTTAGATATCATTGCACTACCCTGTCCTGACATTATCTCAACAAATCAAAGCGTTGAGAACAGAAAACCATTTCAAAATATCAGGCTGGAAATCATGTTGAAATTCATCCCCGGCATCCTGCTTTTACAAGTCATCACGATTGCCTTAGTACTTATAGCCCCTGCAGATCTTGAAAACTGGGGCTGGCTGCGGCTGGCGATTCCCGTGTTGATCGCAGGGTTTTTGACCGCATTCTGGTTTGGTTCGATAGCAGCACATCAGCACAAGGATGAGATCAGCCGGCTGAAAGAATATCATGCAAAAGAGCGTGAAACCATCCGAGTGAATGCCGAGCGTACCAAGTCCAAGCTGGTTAAACAGGCACAGCGTAAAACGATGCGGGAGGTGCGACGCTCATCAACGCGGGCAAATATAAAAATCGGGCTGGTATTTGCAGGTGCGACAAGCTTGGGTGGCTTGCTACTCTTGACACAGTACATGTCACTGGGTCTGCTGACACTGACCACTGTCGGTGGAGCATTCGGAGGCTATGTATTGCGCATCCGGCAAGAGAGAGGCAAACTCAATCTGCCGCACAAAAGCCAAGGTACAGCCCGTATCATCAACGCGGCACCCAATAAGACAAAGCAATCCACACGGGTTAAACTGCCGTAAGTGATAGAAAGTAAATCAGGATATCGGCAAAGGCAGCACCTATCTGAAAGAGCTTTTGCAATTGACTATTAGTGTAACTAATAAATAGTGAAATTATATAATTGGCCAGATTTGACTTGGCACGATTTATACAATTTTTGAAAGGCGAATTTTTTGCATATTTGTCATTGTGTAATATACAAATTTTGTTTTGCCCTAACTCTTTACATTTCGCTGTTAATTGCTAAAAGAAAATTGAAATACAACCAAGCCCTCGCAGCAGACATATATGACTACTCATATCAAGCGCAACGTCTTAAACATGTTGATACTTACAGAACGATTAGAGTTGACCAATTTCAAGGCGGATTATGCTGAAGAATTTACAAAGGCGCTCAGTGATCCGAGAATTTTTTTATATCTTCCGGAAAGTGTTCCAGATTTAAATGACATAGAAAATCTTATTCAATGCTTTATTGAAAGGGATAAGAATAATGTAAATAATGGTTTTACAGGGACAAATCTGGCACTAATCATCAAAGAAACAAGAAAAATAATTGGTTGGTGTGGTATACAGCCTTTTGATCCGATTCCTGATAAAAAGGAAATATTTTTTGGGTTATCTCCCGCCTATTGGAACAAAGGATATATGACAGAGGCAGCCGGAGCGGTTTTAAGGTATGGTTTTGAGACATTAAATTTAGATGAAATTGTGGCCGGTGTTAAACCAAAAAATGTTGCTTCAATTGCAGTTTTGGAAAAAATTGGATTCGTTTTCCGAAATACTATAGAGAAAGTTCCAAAAGGTTGTGAATTCTATTTAGGGGAATTTTATTATTCAATTAAAAGAGATCAGACAAACAACTTCTATTGAACAGCGAGCATTGTGTTGAATTCGGCTATACTATCGGCCGCCATGAAGGAACCCGCGAATCGGCCAATCAAACCCTTTTAATGGCCATTAGGCAGTACATGCCAGATCTCAACTAAGAGAAACCTAATAAAAAAAATCGTATCTGATTATCCAAAGCCTACAGCTCTTCCTGCTCGATTTTAAGCAGCGTAAAAATTTAGGATTGGTCAATTTAATATGCAATATTTTGGTGATCCTCTATAACTATGGGATGAGGCACAATACCCATCAAAAATAAAGGTTCAAAAAAGAATGGATAAGTGATTGGCTAATCTACAGAAGATGTAAGCTTCAATTACAGCATGAATTTCAAATTCATGACAGCTGTTTCAATCTACATCATCCATAAAAAGCCCTTGCGATATCAATTTGAAAACTGCTAATTAATCAGCACCGGCTTTATGGTAATTTCTGGTGTTTAAATTGAATCATATCTGATACTGAATCATTAACGCTTTACAATCATTGTTTGTCACAGGGGAAATACATTTTGGTACGGAAGACGAAAAAAACTAAATTCCCGCACAGGAAGATATCCGAGACATTCCTTGATTTTACATCGCCACTTTTGGATGCATTAAACAAGGATGTCACCAAATATCAGGTGGAACAAGTCCTCAAAATTGCATTCACTGCTTGGAACGCTGTCGTTTTAGATACGGTTAAAGGTAACACCCGGTATGTCACTCAGCTCCGGGAGTTGACAGCGGAAGATCAATGTCCGCCGCCTTGATCGAACAGATGATTTCTCGAAAGCAAAATATGTATTCCGGTGACCACAGGATGATCGGGGAGTATAAACTAACGCGAAAAAGCGGCGAATGGCGCCTTTGGGCGGAGGCGAGGGACCCATCGACTATTGATTGAACGGTTGCTCTGAATCTGAGTATGACATAATTGAGGATAAAACCATGCCATTCGATCAAGAACCAAAGGGATATGCAAAAACTATTATTTCTGACCTTCAGGGGGCATGGTCGCTCTTAAGGGAATCCGTCGTCGAGGCAGCGGGATTTGAAGGTTGGGAACGTGCGATATTTCATATTGATGAAGCAATGAGTTGGGAGGTTGTCCGTGATCTTAGACAAATGCCTCCACTTCTTCTGATGATTAGAAATATCTGTCTTCATGGGCAGGCTCCGCAAGGTGTAACTGACAATATTCAGTATGTTGACGATGTTTTAAAAGAAGTTCTTTCTGAAATACACCATTAACATCGGATCTGTGCAGTAATTAGGGCAGTTGTGGTAGTGATATCGTAAAATTCAACATAAATGGGAAGATTAATCAACTTATAATAGGCAATGACAAATTGGGTGAAAAAATGAAAATCATAGCGGTCGTTTTTTTAGTATTCTGCCTTGCTGCACCAGCATTAGCAAATGATCAGGAAAAGGGATTTAACGAATCGGTAGATGTTACAAATGAAATTTTTATGACTGTGTATAAAAATTATGGGAAAAGAGTGCGATTGTCCGCCACGCTTGCCGCATGCGGTATGAGAGAACTCAGCGATGCCGTGCAACCCGATGCAGTCAGAATGCAGGAGTTCATAGAGGATGAATTGCTGAAAAAATATGTCTCACTTGTTGAAAAGCTAACAGAACGTGAAATATTTCTAAACATTGAAATTGTCTATGGTATGATCACAGGGTATAAAATGGGGTTCGCAAAAGCAACCCAGAAACATTATGTAACGATGACAGACGATCAAAAGGCCATATTCAGGAAGGTTGCTGTTGATAACGCAAACAAAGTATTAAGTAAACAATAGGATTTTTTGTATTGTGGAGAAAGAACAAAAATTCTTTTTACCGCAACGCCCTTCGTGTGAGCAACCACTGGCTAATTTGCAATTTACCAAGACGTTTGCAACCACCATGTGATACTCATTTGGTACTTGATATTTTGATAAAGTTTTGCTTTTGACAAATAATAATTAGCTGTTTCCGGAGGAGAGCGATGTTGTGATATCTACAATTTAGCTAAAGTGTGGGTTTCGTATGGCTAATATGCAATCTCGGATAAGGGAAGCGAGTTTGCGGGGAATAGTCATTTCCAGTGCAATCATTGTTACAAGAATCAAAGTGAGTGAATCATGGATGTCGGGGCCGGCTGGGTTCAGCACATCTATTCCGAGTGTGTCACACAGGACAAATCTAATCGAATAGCTTGATGCTGTCCTTTCCGGCGCCTTTGGCAGCAAACAGGGCGTGATCTGCCGCGGCCAATAAATTCGTCATGTCGTCGGCATGATACGGGAAGGCAGCGATACCGAAGCTGGATTGAATGTAGAGCTCGAGCCCCTGGTCGCGCAGAAAAACCTTATTCTTTATCCGAACCTGTATTTTCTTGGCCTGTTCAATAGCCTGAGATAAATCAAAGCTGGGCAGGACCACCACGAACTCGTCGCCGGCATAAGCTACGGCGTAGGCCGGTTCTTCAAGGGTTTCCCGGATGGTCTCGGCCACCTCTTTGATTGTGCGGCTTCCGTTGAGATGACCGTAGGTGTCTACGACGGTTTTGAAACGGTCGAGATCCATGAATATCACAGAAATATCCGAACCGTTGGTTTTAGCGTGTTCGATCTGATCCGTCAGCGATTGGTAGAGATAGCGCCTGTTATACAGGCCGGTCAGAATGTCCTGCATGGCTTGCTCGCGGAAGAGCTGCTCACTGATGCGCAGCGCCTCTTCAGCTTGTTTGCGTTTGGTAATGTCGACCATGGCAACGACAATACGCGATAGCGTATCCTCATGACCGGAAAGCGGCAAGGATTTGCCTATAATGCTCTTTTTGTTCCCTCTTAATGTCATGAATGTGTCTTCGCGCTCGTGGGAAACGTTGCCCTCCGCCAACATCAGGATGATTTCCTGCGCCATGCGCAAGAAATCCTCGGGGCTGTTGGTCATTTTGAAGCCACTATCGATTTCATCCCAGGTTTGGGCCTCCATCAGATCCAGGAAGGCGCTGTTGCTATTAACTGTTTTGATCAGCGCCATGCAATGGAACAGTTCCTCGGGATGCTGGACAAAATAGCTGTGAAGATCGGAGATGCCATCCGCCCGGAGCCTGTCCAGGTGTTTTTTCAGTTCGCTGGCGTCTCGTTCGACCATCGCCACGGGAGAGGATTCGAACAGTAGCCGGTATTTTTTTTCGCTGGCAATAATCGTTTCTTCGGCAAGCTTGAGTTCGGTGACGTCTTCGACAAAAGCGATAACTCCGGTAAATTTTCCAGTCTTTTCTATCACGGGGCTAATATCATAGCGTAGATGGGCGCATCCGCCGGTTTCCGGCAGACAGGGATGGTCGCTGGTCACGCGGCTCCTGTTTTCCATGCACCGCCGAAACGCGTCGGCGACACCGGAATCCACCAACGGGGGATGATTAAATACATTTAACTGTGTGATATCCCGGCCCTCAGGCCAGGCCAGCATGTCTATCATTTTCTGATTGGCGCCGAAAACATTGCCCTCGGTGTCTGTAACAATGATACCAAACGGAGCACTGTCACCCAGAAGTCGGTTTTGTGCTTCCAATGTGCGCAGTGCATCTTCGGACCGACGACATTTTTCTTCCAGTTCCTGGATTTTGGACAGCAATTGGTCACGCTCAATTACGGATGGGTCATTTGAAGAAGGACTTTGGCTCAAGCTTGTAACCTCTCCTTTTAAAACCTTATTGGCATTAGAAGAATCTATCTGATAATGTTTAAATATAGCTTATCTGCGCATTTTCCTTCTATTTTTGGGAAGATGCGGGTTATCAAATCAATGTAATAATTACTGAAATCAAGATCGGGTATCAGAGCAGGTTCGACTCATTTTTCCTATTATGGAAACTATAATGAACCACTAGAAACCAAAAGTTCATCATGTTTATGATCCTTGTCAATAGGTAGTGCCATCTAAAAAAATGATGTGAAACCTGGCAGGTCAAAAGAAACCGGATCGCCCGCAAGTAATCATTGTTCACGCAAACATAAATAACTCCAAAGAAATATCCCTGGAGTTATTTATTTTGGTGCGGTAGGACCAAATCGGAAACTCCAACCCTTGAAAACCTCGTTTAAATTCCCGAAATCTTAGCTTAACTCCGTACAGCCCTCCAAAATATTTGTGTAGGATTTTGTGAATTTAATTTTTCAGGTTAGCCATCGCGAATATACACTTTTTTCAGCTAATATTTTGGTTGGACTTCGTGCCTCATCCTGAAATTTTGGATGCCTGGAAATTTGTTAGATGTGCTGATGGAATATGAAAAATAGGGTTTTGGCAGCTTCAGTTTAAATCAGAGCAAATGTCTGGCGTACACACCCGGATGATTTCTGGGATAGCCAGCCAAATAGAGAAATATCGTCCACTTCAAAAACCTTGTGATATGTCTGACTGACCGGGAAGGATTTTAACATTATAGGGGAGATCCGAGGTGAGGTATTAGGTCCAGAATATCGGAGTTTAAAGTCAGCAATGGTTGGCCGACACCCCCTCCAGTATTGCTTCCGGCAGGCGATTACGGTTAGCATGGGTCACTTCCAACAGGCGGATATCTAACCGTTTTTTGATTCCCCGGATGAAATCATTCCCTTTCAGGGGAATGGTGGCAAGCACCTGTTTGTCGGCGTTTAAGGCATCGCAGACAAGATTCCGAAAACGGTTTGAAAAAAGCTCCATTTTTCCGATTTCATCGATCACAATCAGTTCTACATCGGCATTGAGCAGGTCCAATGTCGCCAGAAACTCCTCGAATCCGTCTTTATCCACCCCGTATCTGCCGACCCGATGCCGGCTATCGATGTCCATGTGAGCCAGGGTTCGGCGCCCTCCATTCAGACCCTGCAGTTCAAAGCCCAGGTGAGATCCCGTGCATCGAATTTCGGAGGTACAAAACCCGGCCATGTTGACCGATCCCATCCGTTTGATGATCTTCTGAACCATCGTTGTCTTTCCCACCCCGGGCTTCCCCGTAATCAATGTCTTGGCATGTCTCAATCGCATCGAGTAATTTTCTTTAATATCCTTTAAATTTAGAGTGCGCTCATGTCAATGTTTGCCATGAGGT